>CAMHAV010000033.1 GCA_946182865.1 uncultured Clostridia bacterium | reverse complement strand
CTCTCTTGTGTCATACGGGAGAGATTTTATGCTGTGCGCTCATAAAACTAGGATATTTTGGCTTTTTTGGATAAAATAATATATTTTTTTGAAATTCGCAGAGAAAATTTAAAAAATTAGTTGAAATTTTAACAGAATATTGATATAATCATTTATGTATAGTTCATATCATATGCGCAAAGGAATGATTCGTCATGGAAGCTACATCCAAAAAAGACGTTACCAGTCTGGTGGCATCTATTATCAATGACGCGAGTGAAAAAAACGGCAAGCTTCTTTTTATCAAATACAGCAATACCTTTACCATCAAGTTTGAAGATGTGCTCGTTGCCTCCAACGACAGCGAGACAGCTGTGCAAACACTTTATCACGAGTTCAAGCCGGGCTTGATGCAGGCGTCGTATGCGCCTTTGATGGACTGGATCGGCGCTTTGTACAAGCGCTACTTCTCGCAGATTGAATACAGTGATTTTCTGGAGAGCTGCGACGTTTATCCTTTGCACATCAATGTTTTCAAGTCTTACTTTGAGTGCGGCACCTGCCGCCGCGTGGAGACCATTGTGCGCAATGAAGCGGAGTATGAACATCAGCATTTTATTACCGATATTATCAAGATCTTCAATACGGTTTCCGAAGTGGTGCCGTTGCTGTTTGTCTTTGAAAATCTGCAATACTGCGAAAAATCATTGCTTGAATTTCTGATGTACCTGACCGGCGGTAAGATGCCTCATAAGTTCTCCGTTCTGGCTGACTTCAACGAAAAGTATGAGGTCGCGGAATATATGGAGGAAATGTGGGAGGATTTCTCCGAGCGTATCGAAACGCAGAATATCATGCTTTACTGGGAATTTGACAGCATGATCATTTCCGATTACCGTCATGTTCCCTTTGTTCCGGATAAGGCATTTTTCGGCGTTTACCTGATTATGCTCAACAACATGATCAACACGCTGGCGCTCGATCAGGCGCTCAATTATTTTGAAGCCATCCGTGCCAAGCTCGAGTCGGGTGATATGTTCGTTACCGCTAAGGAACGCTATATTTTCTACAACATCTACGGCAATGCGCTGTTTCTCCACGGTGATTATGAAGAAACCATCGAAATGAGCAATATCATGCGCGGCGTTTACATGAACAGCAAGGATCTGCACGAGGTCAACTACGAATACAACTTCAACGAGCTGGCTTGTCTGGCGTATATCTATCAGCGCAATGACGACGAAGCAATGAAACGCGTTCTGGAGTGCAAGCGTATCGCTTACGGCAGCGGCGACGGATTTATCATGTTTCAGGCCGATCTGCTGCGTTACAAGGTGCTGATGCGCGGATGGAATCAGGATTATCTGGTGTCGGCGTTCGGTGTGATGTACGAGATTGACCCTGACTTCCTCGCGCTCGCCCGTAAATACGATTACCAGAATAATCTGGCGTATGTGGTGGCTTTCGGCTACGGTAACGACCAGACTTTCTACCGTGATTCGCTCAACTACTGCGAAAGCCGCGAACATGTGGTGACCAGTACCAAGATTGCCAAGGAACTCAAAAATGAATTCCTGCTGCTCCTGATGTGGGAAAAGCACATCCGCTTTACCGTGCGCTACGGCTACTTCAACGTGGCGGATTACTATTACAAGTGCCAGCTCAAAGTCTACGAACAGATGGGCAATATGCGCAAGGTGGGCATTATCTACGACGGTCTGGGCTACAACAGAATTATCATGGGTCACTATAATTACGCCAGCGAGTTCTTTAACTCGGCGCTGGATGTATGGCACAGATTGAGCATGCCGAATGAAATCGGTATGACGCTTTACAACATGGCCATCAACGCTATATTGATGGAAGAGTACAATTTCGCTATTGAGCTGATTAACACAACCATCCGTATCATGAAATATCTCGATCAGATCAACCTCGAATACTGTAACATTTCCAAACTCTACGGTATGCTGGTTTATTGCAGCTATAAGCTCAACATCGAATACAACGCGCAGTTCTATCTCAATAAAATGGAGTACATCCTGCATCATCTCCTGTATTCCGAAGATATTCCCGATTACACATCATGGGATAATGAGCTCTTCCTTTACTACATTGCTAAGGCTCTGCTTTGCAAGAGTACCAATCCGACAGAGGCGCAGAAGTTTTTTGATAAGGCCAGATATCATATGGAACGTGCAGACGATCTGTTCTTTTTCGTTTACATGATCTTTGCCATTGAGCAGTCTGCGTTTTATAAGGAACAGGGCGACCTTGACAACTTTAAAAAGGTTCTCAATAAGTGCATTGATCACTTTAAGATTCATGGCTGCAATGAAAAAGCAGATAGATTGTTCGCTGTGCTTAACGGCAAAAACGTCGCAACCAAAAAAGTCAGTTCCGGTCTGAAGAATGTAACTTCTTTCCAGCTCATCGAACTGGCGCGCCGTGTCGGTTCCGAAATGGAACTGAATATGCAGAACCGCAACATCCGCTTCCTCTCGTCGTGGCAGCGCTTGATGAACAACGATTCTGTGGAAAATGTGCAGACCCTCTTTAATAAGTCTGTTAGACTCATCAAGCGTAATTATGAAGTGGACAAAGTATTTATGTTCAGCGTCAACGGCAGGAATATTCAGACCGATTACATTCCCAAAGGGGTGGAATTGCCGCAGGATAATCTGAACGAGATTGTTGATTTCTTCCGTTCATTCCAGCATAGCTTTGTAATTACGCGCACAGAAAAGCGCTTTTATGACTATTATGACTTTGTGAGAAATTTCGGACCAAACGAAGTCTTTTCCATGATCTGCGTTCCGATGTATGACAAAGACCAGCTGACCAATGTGTTTATTGCTTATATTGACTCCCATGACAATTTCGTACACAACTACGATATGCTCGAAGAGGATGAAATGAATATCTTCAAGTTTGCTTACCGTCAGCTCATTGACGCCAGACGCAGACTGAAGTCCCGTCTGGAAATTCAGGAAATGAATGCCAAACTGGAAAAGACCTCCGTGACGGATATGCTGACGGGTCTGCTTAACCGTCAGGGCTTTGCCAAGTATCTGGAAGAAGAATTCAACAAGCTGGCTGTCAAGAATAAAACCCGCGAAATTCCCACCACTGTGCTCTACATTGACCTTGATAACTTTAAGTTCTACAATGACACTTTCGGCCATGATATCGGTGATGTGCTGCTTGTTTCCTTCTCCAAATTGTTCAAGAAGATTGTGGGTGACACCGGTTACAGCGTGCGTTACGGCGGCGACGAATTCCTCGTTATCCTTCCCAACGCCACCGAGGAGGAAGGAGTGGAAACCGCCAAGAGCATCTACCAGAAGCTCGACGAAACCAACGGTTTCGAAGACGCCATTAAGTCCAAGATGGGACACGATTTTGTGGTACCCAAGAATCGCCGCGTCAACTGCTCAATTGGTATCGCTACTTCCAAAATCGCCAGCATGACGGCGGTAACAGAAGCATTGAAAAACGCTGACAGCGCGTTGTACGTGGTCAAGAAATCTACCAAGGGAAACTACCGCGTCTATCAGGGCGAGAGCAGGTAATTATTGATCCGTTGAAGAACGAAAACGTCTGTCGGATATGCTGGCGCATATTCCGGCAGACGTTTTTTATACTATACTCCTACAATTGGCGAGTAGTATTAGTGTTGTGGATTGTACTTTTTGGTGTACGGTGTGTCATGTGTTTCTTCCACGGGAACGCCGCTGAGTTCGCGGTATGCATCGGCTTCCTCCGCGTCGAGCGGTGGTGTGGGCGTCATGCCTGTGCATTCGGTTCCCGAAATGACATTCATCAACGTATTGTCATACATACGCATATCGTCCCCAATGGGTACATTATTTTTGTTGCGTTTCTGGCTCAATGCAAAGAACACTCCTTTCTATGTTTTTAGTATTAACACGAAAGGCGTGGATATTCATGAAAACGATTTCGGTTGGTGGGAAGACTTGGAAAACGCAATGCCTTTGATTTGCTACCTTCCTATAGAGTAATGCTTAAAGGGCACTTTTTTGTAACTGATTGACATTTGAGTGGATTCTGTGGTATGATGTAGGTAAGGAAATATAATCTAAACGATATGTGAGGTGTGCAATAATGAATCAAAGTGAGAGACGTGTTTACCTGATAGAGACATTGCTTAGAGAAAATCCGAAATACAGAGGAATGCCGCTGCCCAAAGATAGACAAGGGCAGAAGGATTTGCTGAGAGCTTTAATGAATGTGAGAATGCCGGGTGTTCTGAGCGACGAATATCAAAGAATAGAAGCCGAATATCTGACGCAGGAGAATGCGGAAAAGGGCATTATTTCTATCGACGATCTGACACCGGTGCAGGATAAAATGTACCTGTGGCAAGGAGACATTACCCGTCTGGCTTGTGATGCCATTGTCAACGCGGCCAACAGCCAGCTTCTCGGCTGTTTTCATCCGCTGCACAACTGTATTGACAACTGTATCCACAGCGCGGCAGGTCTTTCTCTGCGGAATGCCTGCTATGATATCATGCAGCGGCAAGGACATGAGGAGCCGACGGGACAGGCGAAACTCACCGCTGCTTATCATCTGCCCAGTCAATACGTGATCCACACGGTGGGGCCGATTGTCAGCGGACGGCTGATGCAGTCGCATTGCGAAGAATTGGCATCCTGTTACCGTTCCTGCTTTACACTTGCGGAGGAAAACGGGTTGCACTCCATTGCTTATTGCTGCATCTCCACCGGCGTATTCGGATTTCCCCAGCGTGAGGCGGCTGAAATTGCCGTTCAGACTGTCGAGGAGTGTTTGGAACGTTCATCAAGCGATATTCGGGTAATCTTCAATGTGTTTACTGATAAAGACCGGCAGATTTATGAGCAGCTTCTCAGCTAGTTTGACGAACACAGCATCGCTATTGGCAGCAGATGTGCCCAAACAGACGGATTACTAAAGTGAAAACATCCATATGAAAAATGATTGACAAGCTTGTTTGAAAGCCTTCCGTAGGTTTTATTTTGTCATAAAGCGTGCAGAATTCTCTTGAATTTTCCGTCAATGTGTAATATAATAAAAGCAACAACAGAAAAAAGGGGTTTTTGCTTTGAAATCATCTGTCGTACCCAGAATTCTCCGCGATATTACAGGCGTTATATTAGTGGCCTGCTGTGTGGTTTTAATACTGTTTTTCGGCGTGATGCCGCTGCTGCATTTCACCGCCTGCCCTGTGCTGAAAAACAAGGGAGGCAGCGTCTACCAAAAGGGAAGCCTTGCCTTTATGCGCGAGACTGACCCGGCCAAGCTCAAAAAAGGCGACGTGGTCTTTTATTACAACGGCGATACGCCTGTCGGCATGGAGGTCGTTTCCAACGATACAGCCAATTCCGTGATTACCACCGACACGGGCAAGACGCTCGCCTACCGCAAAGTCAGCGGCAAGGGCGTGTTTTCGGTGCCCAATCTCGGCTCCTATGCCCATTGGCTGACGCATGGCAAAGGATTGAACGCCAGCGTGATTGCGATGGGCGTGACGTTTCTGATCTTCGCGGTGTCGGCGTTTCTTGTGCGATATCCGGATGAATGAGCGGTCAAAAGGGTAAAATCCAGATCATAAAATAAGGCGCCTATACGCGGCAGGGGATGGCCGCGTATAGGCGCCTTGCTTGTTTATGCTATTCGTTTCTCATGCTGTACTGCCATTTAAAGACCGCCGCGCCGATGATGGTGACATACCCGATGATGCTGAGCAGATCGGGAATCTGCCCGAAGAAGAAAAATCCGAGGGTGGAGGTAAACAGAATCTGTGAGTAATCGTACACCGAGATTTCGCGGGCGGGGGCTTTGGTGTAAGCGGCGGTAATGGTGATCTGTCCGCCTGCCGCCGAACAGCCCGCCAGCAGCAGACAGATGAGTTCACGCGCCGTCATGGGGACAAATCCGAAGATCAGAAACGGCAGCGTGACCAGGCAGGAAAAGCCCGAAAAAAACATGACCGTCACCGGCCCTTTTACGCCATTGGTTCCGAGCTTTCGCACGCAGGCATAGGCGAGTCCCGCCATCATGCCGCCCACAAAGCCGGACAGCGTGTAGACCGAATTCATGGTAAAGGAGGGCTTGATGACGAACAGCGCGCCCACAAAGGCCACGCCGAGTGTCAGCCATTCGGCGGGCCGCACCTTTTCCTTGATGAGAAAATAGGAAAAGATGACCGCGAAAAAGGGGGAGAGCTTGTTGAGAATGGACGCGTCCGCGAGGTTGAGGTGACCGATGGCGTAAAAATTGCAGAGGATGCCGATGGTGCCGCCAATGGAGCGCACCAGCATATAGGGCATATTTTCTTTGCCGACGCGGAAGGGAATGTTTTCTTTCCGCAGCAGAATCCACGCGATAAAGAACGCGACGAAGTTGCGGAAAAAGCTCTTTTGCAGCACGGGAATATTATCCCCCGACAGCCGCACGAAAAAGCTCATGAGCGCAAAGAAAAACGCCGACAGCATGATATAGAGAATGCCGAGTTTCTTTTGATTTTGGGGCGTCAATTTTTGGGGTTTGGTCTGGTTCAAATGTTTTTCCTCCTGACAGGGATTTATCGCCGCTCTTTGTAAATGTCGCTCACCGTGAGCTGTGAGTCGGCAATCAGCCGCAGCGCTTCCTGCCGCGTCAGAATGCCCTTTGACAGGCAGGTGGCCGCCACGGCGCAGCGGTTCCAGAAATAGCTGTTTTCCTGTGTGCGGGTGGAGGTGACAAAGCTGTCCGCCTCCTGTACCGCCTCGATGACGGCGTTGTAGAGATTGGATTTTTTGGTGAGGGAATCCTGCGTGCTCTTGGAAAGGGAGGAAAGCGACGGCGCCTGATGCTCACAGCACAGTTTGACGCAGTTCTGCTCCGAGAGGAAGAACTCGACAAAATCGAGAATATCCTCCCGCTTGTCATTGTCGTAATACGCCTTTTTGGTGATGTAAAACCCTTCCGCAAACTGCACATAGAGGCCGTCGTCCTTTTTCTTGGACGATTGGTCGGAGGGGGAAACATCCGACTGCGCGGCGGTGCTTTGGGTGGTGGTGGAGGTCACCTGTCTGGTGGTGGAACGCGTGGGCTTGGTGGTAACAGTGGCAGGCACGGTGGTGGAAGCCGTTTCTTCCGTCACCGACGGCGGCAGGGTGTTGGCGGTCATGCGGGGATAAACCGGCCCGGAGATGACGTTGGTGGGATAGGAATTGGCGGCCGTGGTGATATCCGCCATGGTGACGGTGCCGACACGGGGCAGGGCGATGTAATTGCTGTCGATGTTGGTGTTGACGCTGCCGCAGGTAGTGTTGTCGATCAGCAGGATGGCGGCTTTTTCGTGGTTGTACAGCTCCACCGGAGAGGTGATTTCGCCCTGTGTGGTGTTTTTGAGGTCGGCGGGGGAGACGAGGCTGTCAAAGGATTCGGGGGGCATTTTGGGAAAGGCCGAGAGCTCGTCGAGCTGCTCAATGGCTTTGAGGGTCTGCTCCCACGTATCATCCGGCGCGCCTTTCACGGCGGACTGCACCGACTCCAGACCGCCCAGCGCACGCACCATATACTCGATCAGGGCGCTGCTGTCGTCAAGATTGTTGGCGAAGAGCGAGACTTCGTTCTTTGAAAAATGCCGCGCGGCGCGGATGACGTCGTCCCATGTTTCGGGGATAGGCAGGCCGCTTTTGCGCAGCATCGCCGCGTTGACGACGATGCCCTGCCAGTCGCCGCGCACGGGAATGCAGTAGCGTCCGCCGTCGTCAGCCGCCGTGCTGTCCAGCACAGCGGGGGAGACATTCTTAGCGAAATTCGGGTAATCGCGGCGGATATCGTCCACTGTCATGAAGAAGTCCGACAGTTCGCTCATATCGGACAGGGCGGAGAAATACACCACATCGGGCGCGTTGCTGCCGCGATAGGTGGAGGCGATGGAGAGCGCCATTTTATAGCTGTTGGCGGCGGTGGTGGTGGTGTCGTTGATGACCACATTTTTGTGCGTTTTGGTATATTCCGCGATGATGGCGGAATAGGCGGACAGATCTTTTTCCGCGCCGAAGGTACTGTATGTGCGCATGACGAAGTTCTTTTTTTTCTTTTTGCCGCAGCCGCAGAGCGAAGCGGTCAGCAGGGAGCAGGCGAGGAAAAAAGAAAGCAGTCTGAGCAGCTTGGCAGACAAAGAAATCACTCCGATAAAATTATTTACTTCAAAATACTGACTGCCCCGATCACCGGCAGAGGATTCAGCTTGTCCGAAGCGACGTTATAAATGCCGCAAAGACTCAGCGCCAGCGAACAAAGCGTAATGAAAATCAACAGCACCGAGGGGATGAGCGAAATAATGGGAAGCGAACCCAGCATCATATCCACCACGTAGTGAATGACAAGCGCTCCCGCTTCGCAGAGAAACAGCAGCATTCCCTGGTTGAGATGAAAGCGCAGCGTCGGATTGGTGCGCATATCGCTGAAAAGACCGATCAGAAAGAAAGGCCCTATGTAGGAAAGATAGCTGAAAGTTTTGATGTCTTTGTTGTTCATGGTTGGTAATCCCCCTGTTGATAAAATTATCGGGTGTAGAGCTGCGCGTCCTTGTCCTCGCCGGTAACGGTGACGACCACGCGGTTGGGTGCGCAGACGATGGACTGTCCGCTGCGGGAAATGCTGCCGGTTTTTACGCAAATCTGATCGGGACAGTCGGCATGGGTCATGCGCACCTCGCCGTCCGAAACGGTGATGGTGTTGGTTTCTCCGATGGGATAAACGCCGTCACGGCTGAGCGGTACCCGCAAAACCTGCGTGCCGTCTACCCTGACGGTCACATAACGCGGCGCAGGCGAAGAGAGGAGGAACATAAGTCCCAGAACCGCCGAAACTGCCAGCAGCCCCCCCGTCAGCCAAAGATCGCCCCGTGTCAGCCCGCATTCCCGCAGCATTTCCCGCCAAGCGGTCCGTCCTTTCATTCCGGCTTGTTAAGCACCGCGAGACGGCACATGGCACGGTAGCAGATTTCCGCGTGCAGCATGAATTCTTTCAGCGAAAGATTCTCGTCCGGCATGTGCAGGTTGCTCGGCTTTGCGTCGGAAAAGACGGGGCCGAACGCCACGCCGCGTCCCTGAAGCGTGCGGGCATAGGTGCCGCCGCCCATCGCGACGGGCTTCATGGGCTGCCCGGTGACTTCGGTGTAGCACTCGCCGAGCGCCTGAATGAGCGGGTGGTCTTCGGGTACATAGAGCGGCTTGTTGTCGTTTAATATGTCCACCGTCACGCCGCATTTCGCCGCTTCCTCCGTGATTTGGCGGATGATCGGCGCGCTGTCGAGCGTGGCGGGATAGCGGATATCCACACTGAGGGAGGTCTGACCGTTGCTTGTCTCCATCAGACCGACATTCACGGTCATATCGCCGGACATTTCGTCGCTGCACGCTGCGCCGATGGCCTGACCGGTGGTGTCGGCGCAGAGCTTTTCCGCGAAGAACCGCTCCGTGCTGCCGTCCTCCCACAGACCGATAGACGCCGCCGCGCAGAGCAGGCGACAGATGGCGTTGACACCGTTTTCCGGGCACATCGCGTGGGCGGACACGCCCTTGATTGTGAACGCATAGCCGTCCGGGGCGGGGGAAAACTCACATTGCGCGTCACTGCCGTTGATGATGGAATGAATCTTTTTGGCGTCGGTTTCGTTGCAGGATATGACAGCGGTGCAGCGGTCGGCCACGCAGTTGATGGCGGAGCCGCCTTCCATCTCCCTGACCTCCGGAGAGGTTTTGCCGCTGAGTTTCAGGTGCAGGATGCCCTTTTCGCAGTTGCAGGCGGGATAGTCCGCGTCGGGCGTGAAGCCGAAGGTGGGGAGGGGGTGCTTGGCAAAATAAGCGCCCATGTCGTCCATGCCGATTTCTTCGCCGCCGCCAAAGAGGCAGCGGACGGGGCGTTTCATCGGCACATGGTTGTCTTTCATGGCTTTGAGGCACCAGAGCGCAATGATCGCCGCGCCTTTGTCGTCCGCCACGCCTCTGCCGTAGAGATAGCCGTCCTTTTCGGTCAGCGTGAGCGGGTCGGTCTGCCAGCCGTCGCCCGTCGGCACCACGTCCACATGGCACAGCACGGCTGCATAATCCCCGTCGCCGCTGCCCCCGTCGCTGCTTTCCCCAAGCTGCGCGTGGTCGCCAAGCTGCGCGTGGTCGCCAAGCTGCGCGTGGTCGCCAAGCTGCGCGTGGCAGGCGTAGTTGCCGCAGTTTTCGGTGGCAAGTCCCATTTCATTGGCGCGGCGTATCATAAAAGCGAGGGCTTCGGCGGATTTAGCGCCGAAGGGAACTCCCTCGATGGGGCAGTTCGGCACAGCGACCGATTCAATCGCCACCAATTGTCTGAGGTCGCGCAGGATGTCGTCTTGGTATCGGCTCATAAAAGTTTCCATAAAAAAACATCTCCATTTCTAATGTACTCCCTATTATAAAATAAATGGAGGGCAAATATCAACATGAAATATGAAAAAATTATGAAAAAACCATAACATTCTTGACGGACATCATCATTTTCACGGGAAAATCATATCATGAGAGTGGATGGATAGTGGACAGTGGTCAGTGGGAAGTGAAGGCGCAATGTGTGTTGAAAAATATATTCAGCGCGCAGCGCTCATTTTCTATTATCTATTATTTATTCTCTATTATCTATTCTCTTAGCGAACGAATGTGAGCGCATTTAAAGGGGGCTGCTGGTATGAATTGCCGCATTGTGGATATGAGGAACAAGGACGTGATCAACGTGAAGGACGGCACCCGTCTGGGGTATGTCAGCGATGTGGAGGTGGACACCGCCAACGCGTGCCTCGTCGCGATCGTCATTTACGGCCGACCGCGCCTGTTCGGGCTGCTCGGACGGGAGGACGACTGCATCATCGACTGGTGCGATATCGAGGTGATCGGAGAAGATACCATTCTGGTCAACTGCACGCCCAAACGCTGCTGCCATACGCGCAAGAGCTGCTTTGATACCATCTTTTGCGGGCTGACGCGGTAGGCGAAGGGCAAAAATGCAGGAATCCGGTGGCGAAAATTGCAAAATCGACGGATTTTTTATCAAAATAGACAAAATAATTGACGGAAAGCAAGGGGATTTCCGCTTGACAAAACGGAGGATATGGGGTATTATATTCAAGAACCAAACCAAAATTATGCAAAAATAAGGCGGAGATGTGGGAGCAAAGGCGCTGGACATATACTTTCGGTAGTATGCCCTGACTTTTGCTCTTTTTATTCATCACCCCCATGCCGCCTTATGATTCCGTAAAAACAGGGAGATGAGATAGTTGAGTCAGTTTGAGGTAGTTCACTTTGAAAACAGTGAATCCGATCTTTTCAGCGAGCTTTACAACAACGCCATGCTTTCGGGTATGATCGACGTGAATCTTTATGAGGAATTCGGCGTGATGCGCGGTCTGCGCGATTCCAACGGCAAGGGCGTTCTCACGGGTCTGACCGAGATTTCCGACGTTGTCGCCACCAAGACGGTGGAGGGCAAAAAGCTCCCCGACGAGGGTTCGCTGTATTATCAGGGCTACAATGTCTACGATCTGATCGACGGCATGCAGGACAAGCGGTATGCCTTTGAGGAAACCACCTATCTGCTGCTGTTCGGCGATCTTCCCAATGAAACGCAGTTCGAGCAGTTCAAGGAGGTCATGGCGAGCTTTTGTCCGCTCTCCAATGAATTTACCCGCGACGTCATCATGAAGCTGCCGAGTGAGAACATCATGAACGGCTTGCAGCGCGGTCTGCTGACGCTGTATTCCTACGACGACACGCCGGAGGATATCTCCGCCGCCAATGTGCTGCGCCAGTCGCTCCAGATCATCGCCAAAATGACAGCGATGGCGACCTACCTGTATCACGCCTATCAGCACATTATGCTCGACAAGAATCTGGTTATCAAAAATCCCAAGCCGGAATATTCCACGGCGGAAAACCTGCTCTATATGCTGCGTCCCGACGGGCAGTTCACCGAGCTGGAAGCCAAGGTGCTGGATGTGGCGCTGGTGCTTCACGCGGAACACGGCGGCGGCAACAACTCCACCTTCACCACCCATGTGGTCACGTCCTCCGGCACCGATACCTATTCGGCGCTTTCGGCTGCCATTGCATCCCTGAAAGGCTTCCGTCACGGCGGCGCCAATCTCAAGGTCAAGCACATGATGGAAGAAATCATGGCAAATGTCAAGAACTGGGAGGACGAGGAAGAAATTCGCGAATACCTGATCAAGATTCTCGACAAAAAGGCATTTGACGGCAACGGTCTGATCTATGGCATCGGCCACGCGGTTTATACCCGTTCCGACCCGCGCGAGGTGATCCTCAAGCGCTACGCCGAGAAGCTCGCCGCCGCCAAGGACCGCGAGAAGGAGTTCGCCCTCTACGACCGCATCGAGCGCATCGCCAAGGCGACCATCGCGGAGCGCCGCCACCTCTTCAAGCCGATCTGCGCCAATGTGGACTTCTACAGCGGTCTGGTGTATGATATTCTGGGCATTCCCGAAAGCCTCTTTACCCCGATCTTCGCGATTTCCCGTATCTCCGGCTGGAGCGCCCACCGCCTCGAGGAAATCATCAACAAGGGCAAGATCATCCGCCCGGCCTACAAATATGTCGGTCATCACAGACCCTACAAGCCGATGGATACCCGAAAATAATATTTTCCCGAAAATAATCGAAAATAATATATTTTAATTCTACATTAAAGGAATGACGAACTCATGGAAAAAATACAGATGAAAACCCCGCTGGTTGAGATGGACGGCGACGAAATGACCCGCATTATCTGGAAGATG
The DNA here is from genome assembly GCA_946182865.1 of uncultured Clostridia bacterium. GTDB lineage: Bacteria > Bacillota > Clostridia > Oscillospirales > Acutalibacteraceae > RUG762. The sequence continues at coordinate 12,181 of CAMHAV010000033.1, read as the reverse complement.
ATCAAGGATATCCTGCTTCTTCCGTATGTCGATCTCAAAACCGAATATTACGATCTCGGTCTGGAACACCGCAACGAAACCGACGATCAGGTGACATTGGACAGCGCCGAGGCAACCAAGAAATACGGCGTGGCGGTCAAGTGCGCTACCATCACCCCGAATGCCGCCAGAATGACCGAGTACAACCTCAAGGAAATGTGGAAGTCCCCCAACGGCACCATCCGCGCGGCGCTTGACGGCACCGTTTTCCGCTCCCCGATTCTGGTCAAGGGCATCACACCCTATATCCCCACATGGAAAAAACCGATCTGCATCGCCCGTCACGCATACGGCGACGTGTATAAAAACACCGAAATGCTCGTACAGCAGGGCAGCAAGGCGGAGCTTTGCGTCACCAAGCCCGACGGCACCGAGGAACGGAGCCTGATTCACGATTTCGGCAAGTCGGACGGCATTATCCAGGGCATTCACAATCTCGACAGCTCCATCGGTTCCTTTGCGCGCGCCTGCTTCAACTACGCGCTTGACCAGAAGCTCGATCTCTGGTTCGCTACGAAAGACACTATCAGCAAGAAGTACGACCACCGCTTCAAGGATATTTTCCAGCAAATCTTTGACAGCGAGTACAAAGAGAAGTTTGAAGCGGCGGGCATCACCTATTTTTACACCCTCATCGACGACGCGGTGGCGCGTGTCATCCGCAGCGAGGGCGGCTATATCTGGGCGTGCAAGAATTACGACGGCGACGTGATGAGCGATATGATCGCGACGGCGTTCGGCTCGCTCGCTATGATGACCAGCGTGCTGGTATCGCCCGACGGCGTGTATGAATACGAAGCGGCGCACGGCACCGTGCAGCGCCATTACTATAAGCACCTCAAAGGGGAAGTCACTTCCACCAATTCCGTGGCGACCCTCTTTGCGTGGACAGGCGCGCTCCGCAAGCGCGGCGAACTCGACGGCACGCCCGCTCTCTGCGACTTTGCCGACAAGCTCGAAAAGGCAACCATCCAGACCATCGAGGACGGCGTGATGACGGGCGATCTCTACCTGCTCTCCACGCTGGAAAATAAGACCAAGGTCAGCACCGAGGAATTTTTGCGCGAGGTTGACAAGCGTCTTGCCGCGATGATAGGCTAAAAAAATATAATTTGACGAATGATAAAACCTGTGGTATAATAGGCGGCAGACCGTTTCCCAAAAAGGATGCGGTCTGCCGATTCTTTTTGAGGGTGATGGATTTGCCTTTGTTTATCAAAAAAATGGAATTAAAATCGAAGGAAGAGCTGGAACACGGCGTGACGCATTTTAAAATGTTCATCAAGTGGAACATCTGCGCGGTCATCATCGGCGTGGTGGTGGGGTGCGTCGGCACGCTGTTCCACTATCTGATCGACATTTCGGCGCAGACCTTTGCCATGTCGCAGCAGCGCATGGTGTGGCTGCTGCCGCTGGTGGGCGTGGTGATCGTGGCGAGCTACAGGCATTGCGGCATGGATAACGACCGCGGCACCAATATGATTCTGGTGTCGGTGCGCAGCGAGGAAAAGCCTCCGCTCTGGACCGCTCCGCTGATCTTTTTTTCCACCGTGCTGACCCATCTCGCGGGCGGCTCGGCGGGACGCGAGGGCGCGGCGGTGCAGATGGGCGGCGGCATCGGCTACCAGAGCGGTCGGCTGCTGCGGCTGGACGAAAAGGACCAGAAGCTCATCATCATGTGCGGCATGAGCGCCGCCTTTTCGGCGCTGTTCGGCACGCCTGTGACGGCGGCGGTCTTTTCGATGGAGGTCATCAGCGTGGGCGCGATGTATTATTCCGCGCTGGTGCCGTGCGTGCTGTCGGCGCTGGTCGGCTATTGCATCGCCATCCGCTGCGGCGTGGAGAGAACCTTCTTTGCGCTGCCCTACATACCTGAAATTACCATTCCCACCGTCGTGCGCATCACGGTGCTGGCGGTGCTGTGCGGCTTGCTGAGCATTGTCTTTTGCGTGGTGATGCACGGCACGGGAAAGCTGCTCAAAAAGGCGTTCCCCAACAAATATGTCAGAGCGGTGCTTGGCGGCTTTGTCCTCATTAACCTTACCTATATCGTCGGCAGCGGCGATTACAACGGCGCGGGCATGGGCTTGCTCAATGACGCGGTGCTGCGGGGACAGACGGTGCCCTATGCCTTTGCGGTCAAGCTGCTCTTTACCGCCATTACGCTGGGCGCAGGATTCCGCGGCGGCGAGATCGTCCCCTCCTTTGTGGTAGGCGGCACTTTCGGCTGCTTAGCGGCGGGCATTCTGGGTATCAACGGCTCTTTTGCGTCGGCGGTCGGTATGATCGCGGTGTTCTGCGGCGTGACAAACTGCCCGATCACTTCTATGATTCTGTCTATCGAAATGTTCGGCGCGGAGGGATTGATTTTCTTTGCCGTCGCCGTCGCCACCAGCTACATGCTCTCCGGCTACTACGGCTTGTATATGGGGCAGAAAATCCTCTATTCCAAGGACAAGGCGGAGTTTATCAACACCAGCGCGCATTGAAGCGGTTAGCCGTTAGCTGCTAGCTGTTAGCCGTTAGCCGTTAGCCGTTAGCCATTTGTATGAAATGCTTTCCACTTTCCACTAAAAACTTCCCAGTCTATTTGAAAGGAGTGACATTATGACAGTCAAAGAACAGATATTGGAAATTTTTGAGCGCGACCGCGGGACGGTTTATTCCGGAGGTGAACTGGCGGAGCGGCTGGGAGTCAGCCGCAACGCCGTCTGGAAGGCGGTTCGCCAGCTCGAAGCGGAGGGCTGGCAGTTTGACGCGGCTAGCGGCAGGGGGTACTGTCTGCGCGAGGACAGCGACGTGCTGTCGGTAAAGGGCATCACCCGCTGTCTGCGCGGCGCGGCAGACGGGCTGGACATCAGGGTCTACCGCTCCATTACATCCACCAACACCGTCTTAAAGGAAATGGCGGCGGAGGGTGCTCCCGAAGGAACCGTGCTTGTCGCTGCCGAGCAGACGGCGGGGCGGGGACGCATGAACCGCAAATTCTATTCCCCCACCGGCACGGGGCTGTATCTGAGCGTCCTGCTTCGCCCCCGGATGAAAGCGCAGGAGGCTCTATTTATCACGACGGCGGCGGCGGTCGCCGTGGCGCGCACCGTGGAGGAAGTCGCGGGGCGTGAGACGGGCATCAAGTGGGTCAACGACGTATTCCTCGACGGGCGCAAAATCTGCGGCATTCTCACCGAGGCGTCGTTTGACATGGAGAGCGGCGCGCTGGAATACGCCGTTTGCGGCATCGGCGTGAATGTCACGCCGCCTGAGGGCGGCTTCCCCGACGAAATCAAAGACGTCGCGGGAGCGGTGTTTACCGATGCAGCGCCGCCGGCCGACGCAAAGAACCGCATCGCGGCGGGGATTGTGGGGCATTTCATGGAATACTACCGCGATCTGTCGCGCCGCCCCTTTTTTGACGAATACGTCCGGCGTTCGGTGGTGGTGGGGCAGGACATCCTCGTGCTGGGCAGGGACGAACCGCGAAAGGCAAGAGCGCTTGCCATTGACGAAAGCTGCAACCTGCGTGTGCGCTACGAGGACGGCAGCGAGGGTGTGCTGGCCTCCGGCGAGGTCAGTATCCGCCGATTGTGAGTTTTTTGATAATGGGTGATATTGAAAAATATTCGTTAAATCATATTGACATTATGAATATAAGCACGGTATCATGTCAAAAGAAGCTTTATATGATACCGTGCTTTGATTGTTTTACAAAAAGGGAGAGCGGAGAAATGAAAAAGAATAGGAGAGGCGTTGGCTTTTCGCCGGTTCGCCGTTGGGGGATAAGTCGGTTGGTCAGTGACCGTATGAAGGAGCGTGACAACAACGTGCGCCTGCCGGAGGGCTACGGAGCCGTGCGCTATCTGCCGGTTTTGTGGGGGATTTTGCTGGTCATTCTCTACATTACCGTCAGAGTGCTGATGACCATGGCGCAAAAATAAAAATCAAAAATGGATTCCCCTGTTGTGAGAAAGATTCGCTGTTGACTTGACCGGACAAACTATGTATAATGGAAGTGCGAAAAACGATATGTCGGCATGTTCCGACAGGGAGGAATGAACTGTTGAAATACTCTCACAAAAAACGAATCGGGCGAAAAATGTTCGCACTGCTGCTGAGTATCTTTTGTTTGATGGGCGCCGTTGTTCCCTTTTCCGGCTTGGCAGACACGGCCTTACGCCGTACATCCGACAAAAGCAGTATCTACTGCTGGAGTCTGTTCCTCATGAACGAGGGAAGTTTTTCTGATGCCCGCACGCTGCTGCAAAGCTTGAATGTCGGACGTGTCTATCAGAAGATACCGTCACTTTATCTGGAACGCGAAGAAACCGCTTCTATGGTTTCACGACTGAATGCCAACGGCATTGAGACGGTCGCATTGATGGGGGATCGCGCGTGGGGACTGGAAGAGAATGATCTTGCCGAGCCGAAGGAATATATCGACAGTCTGGCCGCCTACAACCAGCGGGTCGGCGGTTCGTCAAAGGTAGGCGCGATTGCGCTGGACGTGGAAACCTACACCTATAGTTCGTGGAAGGACGATCGCGTGACGTTTTTTGAAACGTATATTGAAAAAATGCGGGTGCTGTATGACTATGCCCACAGCAAAGGTCTGTCCGTCATACAGGTCATTCCGGTGCATTTTGATTCGATTGACGAAACACTTATGAGGCGGTTTGTTTCCGAATGCTGCGACGAGCTTTCACTGATGAATTATAACAAGTCCACACAGGTAAAAGCCATTAAAGGCGAAGTGGCGATTTGCCGCGAATTGGGCATTCCGGTGGAAACCATTTTTGAAACCATGCCGTACAGCGAATATTACAGCGTTACGGAAGAGATCACCTACTATTACGAAGGCTTGGAAGCACTCAACGCAAAAAAGAATGAAATTCTGGACACATATGGGTCGGACGGATTGTCGGTGTCTTATCATCATCTTGATACGATGTATCATGTGGTCACCGGGCGATACATTGCAGAGATTTATGGCTATACCGATAAAAACGATCCCAACAGGAACAAGTTGGGGCAGACCGATGCGCTTGATACGATCATTCTGACGGGGGACGACGGCAGTGTCATTACGGCCGGTCTTTACAATCCCAACCGCGGCGCGCAATATGAAGAAAGCTGCTATCTCGCGTTTGGCGTCAGTCCCGATGTGACATATACGGTTTCCGCCGGTTCTGCTTCCTATACGGTGCCTTCACCTGCCAAGACATTTGCCATCGAAGAAAATGAGCCGGTGGTCTACACCAGCATACGCGTCCAATATACGGGAGAAACACCTCCGGAAGAGCCCGATGAGCCGGAAGAACCCGACATTGATCTTTCGATACTGGGCGCGAGTATCCGTCTGTCTGAGCCATACGGCATTCGCTTTGGCATACGGCTCGGTAAGGGGGGAGATTTTGGCAATGTTCCGATAGTGGAATACGGCACGTTGATGAAGCCGACCCAGCTGCTGGGGGAGGAAGAGTTGACGCTTGATACGCCTAATGTGCGGCGTATTCCGGGCAAGACCATTTACAGCGAAACCGACGCCGAGCGGATTTATACCGGCGTGCTGATTAATATTCCGGCCGAACGTCTGGATGAGGCGATCAGCGGCAGAGGATATCTGATTTATCAGGATGCGGACGGCGGCTCTCACACTATATATACCGATACGGTGACCCGTTCCTTCCATGACGTGGTGGAACTGGCGTATAAGCATTATTCCTCCCTGTCCCATCCGACGGATGCGCAGCTTGCGGTGCTTGCCAAACTGGAAAAGCTGAGGGCGTAACAGTCTGATAAGAAAAAATCAAAAAAATCAAAAAAATTAAAAAAAACACTTGACAAGCGGGAAACCCTGTGTTATACTTTAGAAGCTGTCGCGGACAACGACGAAAAACAAACGACACGGGGCATTAGCGCAGTTGGGAGCGCGTTTGAATGGCATTCAAAAGGTCAGGGGTTCGACTCCCCTATGCTCCACCATTTCAATGTCTTGCGAATTTTCTTCGCAAGATATTTTATTTGCCGGTGTGATGGAATTGGCAGACGTGCCGGACTCAAAATCCGGTGGTAGCGATACCGTACCGGTTCGACCCCGGTCACCGGCACCAACAGCGTAACAAAGCCGCACTTATCAAGTGCGGCTTTGTTACTAAGAGAATAGAAATTATAATATTAGTGCGAGAGGATGGAAACGCATGATCAGGCTGGAACGGGCAAGTGTGATGAATCTGGAAAACGCCATGAGAGGCGCGCGCAATCCCATGAACAGCTGGGCGCGCAGCGACAGCTATTACAACGAGGCGGGGGAATATGTGCTCGGCCCCAATGACCTCGATCTGGCCAAGCGGCTGCGCAAAGCGGGCAGCGATCACCGCAAGTTCCTGCGGCAGGTGTTTGTCTCGGTGGATATCACCGCGCCGATGTACTGGTGGAAAGAGTACGACACCTACAAGGTGTCCACCGTCGCCAACTCCACCAGCACCATGCACAAGATCACGAGCAAGCCCTTCCATATCGACGATTTCAGCCACGACCACATGACGGCGCAGACCGAAGCCTTTATGCAGCGCATTGTGGACGAGCTGGAAGCCATTCGCCTGCGCTATATCGAAACCAAGGACAAGGCCGATTGGTACGACATCATTCAGCTCCTACCGTCGAGCTACAACCAGATGCGCACCTGCTCTTTCAATTACGAAACCCTCATCAACATCTACTACGCCCGCAAGGATCACAAGCTCGCGGAATGGCACACCTTCTGCGACTGGATTCTGACGCTTCCTTATGCGGAGGAACTGATCGTCGGCGGCGAGAAATAATTTTTTTTACTGAACGCAAACGCCCGTTTTGACATGGTATCCTATGTCAAGGCGGGTTTTTTGTTGGAATTTTGAAAGTTCAATAAAATCTCCCTAAAAAATATTAAATTTTGTATAAAATGTCTTTTCTTTTTCAAAATTTGGTGGTATAATAAAAGAAATCAACCGAAAGGGGCCTATTTAAAATGAAAAAATTACGCCGCGCGCTGGCGCTTCTCCTTGCCGCCGCTATGATCATGGCATTTGCCGGATGTGAGAAGGAAGTGACTGCCGAAAATCTGATGGAAAATGTCGAAGCGGAGAATGCTTCCGAAATGGATTTGAACAGTGATTTTTGCAAATCCTATAATAAAGTGGCATTTGGCATGCTGCAAAGCGCGTATTCCGCGAGCGGAGGCAACGTGGTGATTTCACCGCTGTCGGTTTTTTATCATCTTGGCATCCTCGGCAACGGTGCAGAAGGTGCCACCCGTGATAGCTTGGAAGAAATGTTTGGAAAGAAAATCACTGTTCATGATCTGAATGTTTCGATGCATTCTTATCTGGAACAGCTCAAAGATACCGATACCGCTAAAATTTATTTTGAAAACGCATTGTGGTTTAATTCGGATAAGAACGCGAAGCCGAACGATGATTTTCTCAAGAATGTAGCTAGTTATTATGGTGCATCTGCTTATAAAGATAGCTTTAGCACTGACGCGGTGACAAACATCAACAACTGGATTTCCAATCAAACGAATATGGATATTGAGTATATGTTGGATGATATTCCCAATGAAGCTCCCTTGTATATGCTCAGCGCCGCGGTGCTGAATGCCGATTGGGCGTCTCCTTATTCTTACGATAACATTCAGGACGGTACTTTTACCAGTGCATCCGGCATAGAGGAAAAAGCGCAGATGATGTCTGCTTTTGAAAATAAATACCTGGAAACGGATTCTGCAATCGGATTTGTCAAGAATTATGCAGGCGGAAATTATGCTTTCGTGGCGATTTTGCCCAATCATAATGATATTACCGGTTATGTATCCTCTCTTTCTGTCGGTGGTCAATTTGACAAACTTCTTCAAAGCAGTCGGAAAGCAGTGGTAGATGCAACGGTTCCTAAGTTTTCCTGCGAATACAAAGGAAGTGTACTGGATATTATCAAAAATATGGGCGTTGACAGATCGTTCATTGAAGGAAGCTCGCAGTTGGGCGGTTTGGGCGAATGCGATGGCAACATGTATGCCGGTGATCTTTATGTAAGAACCATCATGAGTGTAACAGAAAAAGGAACCAGCAAGGGAACAGCTGCTACTGTTACCAACAAGGATGTGCCAACGAGTGTTTTTGTTGTCACGCTTAATAGACCGTTCATTTATGCGGTGGTAGATACACGCTATAACCTGCCGATTCTTGTCGGTGCCGTAAACACTTTGAATGACTAAAAGTTTTGAATGATGTAGAATCATTTTCAATTCATTCGCGTCCGCAGAGGCCGTGTCCGCTTTTTGCGGGTACGGCCTTTTGTTGGCTCTGATTTGCACTTTTAGAAAGGGATGACCGATGAAATGATGACACCCATGCTGATCGAGCTGCCGTCGTGGCTGCATGACCTGTGGCTGGTGCTGAAAGAAATTTTTCATACGATGGGCGGTATCACGTTTTTTGCACGATGGATCATTCCCGTGATCGCCATTATCGTTGTGACGCGCTGCGTCCGTTCCATGCTGTCGGGGCACGAAGCGCCCGAAGTCTGGGCCTATCTGGATGTGGCGGGATACGGGCGGCTGGCGGTGAGCCACTGGGAAAATACCATCGGCAGAGCGCCGTCCAGCGATATTGTGATTGACTTCCCCACGATTTCGCGTTCTCACGCTGTGCTGATCCGCGACCAGAACAAGCGCTGGACGATTTCCGATCTCGGCTCCACCGGGGGCGTGAGCGTCAACGGCAAGCCGGTCAACGGTACGGCGGCGCTGACCGCGGGCAGCACCCTCAAACTGGCGGATGTGGAGGCGCGGTTTCTGGTGACGCGTCCCAAGGGGCCGCAAAAGGAAAAAAACATGAAGGTGGCAAGGACGCTGCGCCCTGTCAACACCCTGCTGATGCTCAGCGTGTTTATTCTGCTCACCGTGGCGGAGCTGCTGGCGGGCGGCGTGGTGGACAGAGGCGCGGTGACGGTCTGCTTCGGCACGCTGCTCGTGCTGATGTGGGGCTACTACATCGTCATGCGCATACTGGTCAAAACCGGCATCGAAGTGGAAATGCTGGCGTTTTTCCTGTCAACGATAGGATTCTCCGTCGCCGCGTCCTCTTCGCCCAAGGAACTTTACAAGCAGCTTTTCGCCTTTTTGCTGGGCTTTGGTCTGTTCGCGCTGCTGGGATGGTTCCTGCGTGATTTAAAACGCGTCACATCGGTCAAAATGTATGTGATGCTCGGCGCGGTCGGGCTGCTGCTCTTCAATCTTATCTTCGGTCAGACCAAGAACGGCGCGAAGAACTGGATTTCTTTGGGCGGCGTATCCCTGCAGCCCTCGGAGCTGGTCAAGATTGCCTTTGTCTTTATCGGAGCCGCGACGCTGGATATTTTGCTGACCAAGAAAAACCTCGCCTATTTCATCGGCTTCTCCGGCGTATGTATCGGCGCGCTCGCGCTGATGGGGGACTTCGGCACAGCGTCCATCTTCTTTGTGGCGTTCGTTGTCATCGCTTTCATGCGTTCGGGCGACTTTGCCACGCTCGCCCTGATCGGCGCGACCGTGGTCTTCGGCGTGACGCTGGTGCTGAAATTCAAGCCCTATGTCGCCCGACGGTTCGCCATCTGGGGTCACGCGTGGGACGACGCCTATAACCTCGGCTATCAGCAGACCCGCACCATGTCGGCGGCTGCCAGCGGAGGCATTGCGGGCGTAGGCGTTGGCAACGGATGGCTGCGCAATGTGGTGGCTGCGGACACCGATCTGGTGTTTGGCGTGGTGTGTGAGGAATGGGGACTGGTGATCGCCGTTATTTCGGTGCTGTGCATCTGCGCGCTTGCCGCGTTCACCGTCAAGAGCGCCGCCAACGGACGTTCCTCTTTCTATGTGATCGCCGCCTGCGCCGCCGTGAGCATGATGGTGTTCCAGACCACGCTCAACACGCTCGGTTCGGTGGATATCCTGCCGCTGACCGGCGTGACGTTCCCCTTTGTGTCCAACGGCGGTTCGAGCATGCTGTCAAGCTGGGGACTGCTGGCCTATGTCAAGGCGGCCGACACCCGCCGCAACGCCAGCTTTGCCGCCGCGAGAGAGAATTTCAAGGTGCGCATCCAGAGCGGCGCGGCGTGGACGGACGAAAAGGGACAGCCGCTGCCGGAAGTGGAAAACATGATCGGGCGCAGCGAGTACGATTTCAGCAAGCTGGGATTCAGCCGGCTGGGGCAGCTCGCGGAGCGCGTGAGAATCAAGCTGATCGACGCGGGCCTCCTCAAGCCGGTGGCCGACATCGACTTTGCCGAAAAGCCGATGGAGAGCGGCGAGGGCGTGGTGGATCAGGATCCCGACAGCGTGAAGAGATTCGCGCCGGAGGATATGATTTACTCCAATCCGTGGAATAAATACGCCGAGCAGACGGGCGAGGCGAAAGAGCCTCCGACGACAGAGAAGCCCTCCGAAACGGCGAACGAGCAAACTGTGAGACGGCGCGTGCGCCATCATTATGCCGACGACGGAGACGGCGCCTCGGACGGCGAGACTTACATCGGCAAGCGGCACAGATATTGAGAGGGGAGGCCTGACGACAGATGAAAAAGGTGCAAAGACGGGCGCTGAGCGTGCTGCTCATTATCCTGTGTCTGATGGGCGGCGTGGGCTATTTCACGTTCCGGTTTTTCCACGAGGGCGAGAAATGGATCAACTTCACCGCCAACAAGCATATTTATTCGGGTGGCATGGTGATCGGCGGCGCGATTTACGACCGTGATGGCAATCCCCTGCTTCACACCGTGGACGGCGTGCGCAAATACAGCGAAAACGAAAACGTCCGGTGCGCTACCATGCACATCGTGGGGGACAAAAAGAGCAATGTGGCCACTTCCCTGCAAAAGGCATATGCCAACGAAATGGTGAGCTACAACATTGTCAACGGCACTTATTCGGTGGGCGGCATGGGCAACAATATCTATACCACGCTCGACCCTGACGTGTGCGCCAAGGCCTATGAGATGCTCAAGGGGAAAAAAGGCGCGGTGTGCGCGATGAATTACAAGACCGGCGAGGTGCTGTGTCTGGTGAGCACGCCGACCTATGACCCCGAAAATCCGCCCAAGATCGAAAGCGGCGACGACGCGTATGAGGGCGTTTACATCAACCGCGCCCTTTCCTCCCGTTTTCCGCCCGGTTCGGTGTATAAGACGGTGACGGCGGGCGCCGCCATCGAGAACATTGCCGATATCGACGAGCAGACCTTTGACTGCAAGCATACCTTTACCACCAACGGACAAAAGGTGGTTTGCTCCGGCACGCACGGCGAGCAGGATTTCCGCACGGCGCTGAAAAATTCCTGCAATGTGGCGTTCGGGCAGATTTCCATACAGGTGGGATGGGACGCGACCACGGCGTATGCGCAGAAAGTGGGCATCAGCACGACCCACGATCTCAGCGGCATCACGACGGTCAAAGGCACCGTCGCATCCTCCGGCGGCAGCAACGAACTGGCGTGGCTGGGCATCGGGCAGAATACCGACGAGGTCAATCCCTATGCCATGATGCGGTATATGGGCATCATCGCCAACGGCGGCGTTTGTCAGGAGCCGTATCTGGTGGAGGATATCACCACTTCGGCGGGTCTGAAAACGGGATTTGCCCGCACGCGGAAATCGCAGCGCATTCTGAGCGAGGACACCGCGAGCCGTCTTTCCGACATGATGCGCTATACGGTGTCCAACGGCTACGGCGACAGGCATTTCCCTGACGGCATGGAGGTCTGCGCCAAGACCGGCACGGCGGAACTCGACGGTAAGAAGAAATCACACGCGTGGTTCGTCGGCTATTCGCGCAATGAGCAATATCCCTATGCCTTTGCCGTGCTGGTGCAGAACGGCGGCAGCGGCAAGAGCGTGGCCATGCCCATCGCGTCGGAAGTGCTGGGTGCGCTGAAAGAAAAAGCAGACAAGGCGAATTAGCGGTTAGCGGCTTAGGCGATTGTAAAAGTAAATGAGAATTTAGAGGAATAACAAAAAGAAAAAGAAGAAAAAGCGAAGCGCAACTAGCGAGCGAATGCGAGCGCGGGAGTCCAGGGGACTGGTCCTCCTGGCAGGGGCCTGGGGGCAGCGCCACCAGCGGGGAGTGGGGCAGCGCCCC
>CAMHAV010000032.1 GCA_946182865.1 uncultured Clostridia bacterium | reverse complement strand
ACTATTTGTAGTATACCACAAATTTTACAAAAAATCAACTGTCCGACACAATATTTAAAAGGGTTTTATTTCCGTTTGCTAAAAATGTTGAAATTACTCCACACTGTCGTAATAGGTAAACTTTCGTTTGAAATCGCCGTTGCCGATGCTGACCGCGGAGGAACGGTGCCTGCTTAGAAATTTTGTGAGTTCGTAAGGGTCCACCCAGATTTCGTTTTTGCTGCTTTCGTCAAAGATGAGCTGTACCCCGAAATGCAGGTGGGGCCGCTGCATTCCGTTGAAATCCTCGCTGTCGGAATAGCCTGTCATGCCCATGTACCCGATCACCTCGCCGGCGTAGACCATCTGTCCTTCCTCCAGCCCTGCGGCATAGGGGTGTCCGCTGCGCAGATGGGCGTAGTAGTAATACCGCCGCCCGTCGAGGCTCCGCATGCCGACCCGCCAGCCTCCGTATTTGTTCCAGCCCAGCACCTCCACCATGCAGGTTTCGACATTCACGATGGGCGTGCCGACGCTGCCGAACATATCGTGTCCCAAGTGACTGCGCTTGAAGCCGAACTCCCGCGCGCTGCCGAAATCGGCGTTGTGGGAATACGCCCAGCCCTCCGCGATGGGGGAATAGGCTTTGAGTCCGTATTTCGGCGCAAAGACGGGAGAACCGCCCACCGATTCCTCCGTTTGCAGCGAATATTCGCCCACCAGACCGCCCAGCACCGATTCATAGGCCACGCTGTAATAGTCGAAGTATTTTAAATAGGTGTTGTCCGCGACGATATCCTCGGCGGTTTCCCCTTTTTGCAGACGCGCGGCAAAGGCGTCCATGTCCGCCTTGCGGTAGCGGCTTTTAAATTCGCCGCCGTATTTCGCGCCAAGCAGGGCGAGCAGGTCAATCCAATGGATGGGATGTTCCGTTTCATGACTCGCCACGTCATAGGCGAGCGCGTCCTCCATCGCCTGCGCCGTCACCTTGAAATCCACCCAGGTCAGCAGCCTGCCGCTGACTTCCCTCCGCTGCCCCGCCATAGCCGAAGCAATGTTGAAAAACAGCGCAAAGCACAGCAGAAAGACCAGCGCGGTCAGAATCCCCTTTTTTCGTTTGAGCACGTTCCAATTCCAACGCAAAAAACACGCCTCCGTTGATACACATTGATTTTTTCATTCATCAATGTATATGCGCGAAAGCGTGAAATTGATGTATTGACACGGTTGATTATTATGCGATGGCTCCGTCCGCATTCATTACGCATTGACTCATTCTCTCGGCGGGATGGGCGCGTAGAGATCGTCGTAGGAGAATTTTTCTTCGGTTTCCAGCATCTTGATGAAACTGACGCCTTTTTTTTCGTAGCCGCGGCTTTGATAGAAGCGGTGCGCGTCGGCGCGGTTGAGTCCGCTCGTAAGGACGATGCTGCTCGCGCCGATCTGCGCGGCATAGTCCTCCGCGCGTGTCTCCAGCAGCGTGCCGACCCCTTGGCTGCGGTAGGCGCTGCTGACGGCAAGGGCGATCACTCTCACATATTCGCCGTCCATCTCAAAGGCCAGCCCCCGCATGAGTCCCATGAAGCCGATCACATTGCCGTCGATCTCCGCGACAAAGGTGGTGTAGCTCTCGTTGTGAAAGATGCGCATGATCCTGTCGTAAATGTCAGAGGAAATGTCGTCATAGCCCAGATCATTTTTAATCAGGGAAATCACGCCCATAAAGTCTTTCAGTTCCATTTCCCGTATTTCAAAACCCATTGTTTACACAGTCCTTTCTAATATCCGAAAACATACAGCCGCGCCAGTCCGAACATTTCGCGGAACCAGTATCCGACCACTAGGTACGGGCGCGTTTCGCAGCAGGCGGCGTAGATGTTGACAAATCCGGATTTTTCCGCCCAGATTCTCGCCCGCAGTTCGTGAAAGCGGTCGGTGACAATCACGATGTTTTTGGAAAGTCCGTTGAGTTCGATCACTGTCTTGGCATAGAGCAGATTTTCCTCCGTGCTGCCCGCCGCTTCTTCCATGAGAATGCGGTCGGGGGATATGCCTTTGTCGGTCAGGTATTTTTTCATGACATAGGCTTCGGTGTAGTCCTCGTCGTCTCCCTTGCCGCCCGTCACCACACACATCGCGTCGGGGTGATCGGTCAGCACGCGGAAGGCCTTGTTGAGACGGTCTTCCAGCATCCAGCTCGGATTGGTTCCCGTCGCCTTGCAGCCCAGAACGACAATCGTGTAGTCGGGGCAGTCCTCCGGCAGCACGGTCATGGAGGCTTTCAGCATAAAGCCGGACACCACACAGAACGCAATGACACAGGCGGAAAAGCCCAATGCCATGACCGTGCGGAGAATGTTGATCTTCACGCCGCGGTGTTCGTCAATCAGGTGCCACAGCAGCGCCGCCACAAAAATCGCCAGCATGACGGCGGAGGAGGCCATCACGCCGATGCCCCGTATCATGAAGAACGCGGGAGCGACACACCACAGGAAGAGCAGACCGAACACGATCATGACAATGCGGCGCGGCCATGAGATCTCCCGCAGCGGCTGCAAATAGAATCTTCGTTTTTTCTTTTCCGGGAGGGTTTGCTTGGCTTGGGCGGAGGTTTGGCTGCCCCCGGGATGATGAATCACCGCGCTCGACGAGGGCGGGAGCGCGCGCCGATAGGGCGCGCCTGTCGGCTGCTGCTGCACGGGAACCAACTGCATTGTCTGCGCTTGCTGCGCGGGAGCGGGCTGTCTCGGATGCGTCTGCTGCGCGGGAGCGGTCTGTCTGGGCTGCGCCTGCTGCACAGGAGCGGGTTGTCGCGGCTGCGTCTGCTGCACAGGAGCGGTCTGTCTCGGCTGCGCCTGCTGCACAGGAGCGGGTTGTCGCGGCTGCGCTTGCTGCACAGGAGCGGTCTGTCTCGGCTGCGTCGGCTGCACAGGAGCGGTCTGTCTCGGCTGCGCCTGCTGCACAGGAGCGGGCTGTCTCGGCTGTGTTGGCTGCGCGGGAGCCGTTGGCTGTGTCGGAATCTGCTGTACAGGTGTCTGCTGCGAGATGCGGGTCTGCCGGATGGGCGGTCTTTCCTGTTTTTCCCGTTTTTCCCGTACGGTTCCGCCTTGGTTATTCTGCATGATATCGTTCCCCCTTTTGATCAATGAAATTTCCAAAAAGTTTATCCGTTGATCATATGTACGTCAAGCTGATTGAACGGAATCTCCACACCCGCCTTGCGCAGTTCGGCGAGGATGTTTTCATTGATGGCATAGCGTGATGCGTTGAAAGTCTTGGTGTTGACCCATACCTTGATGTCAAAGGTGATGGCGCTGTCGTCAAAGGAGGAAATGCCGACGATGGGCTCCTTGTCCCAATTGACGTCGCCGCAATTTTTGAGCGCCGCGAGGATGGCCTTTTTGACAACCAGAATATCGGAGCCGTAGGCAACGCCGACGTTGAGATCAAGACGGCGCACGGATTTGGCGGTGTAGTTGACAATCATGTTGGCGGTGATGACGGAGTTGGGAATGACAAGGCGCTTGTTGTCAGCAGTGGCGAGGGTGGTAAACATCAGCTCGATGCGCCGCACCGTGCCGGTCTGCCCGTTGATTTCGATGAAGTCGCCCACCTTAAAGGTGCGGTTAAAGAGAATCAGCACGCCGCTGGCAAAGTTGGAAAGGCTGTCCTTCAAAGCCAGCGCGATGGTAACGCCGGCCGTGCCGAGCGCCGCCACGAGGGTGGTCACATTCATGCCGAGCGTGGCGAGCGTGGTGATGATGACAATAATCTTGATGACGATTTTGATGCAGGAATTCAAAAACGTGCGCACGCCCTCGTCCACTTTGGTGCGTTCCATGCCGCGGGTAAAAATATTCGCGATGATGCCGGACAGCCACCAGCCGAGTCCAAAGATCAGCAGTGCGCCTACCACTCTGGGCAGCAGCGCGATTAACCATTTCCACAGCGCGTCCGGGTCAACAAACTTGCCGAAAATGCTGAGGAATACATCGCGGAGGAAGTTCAAAACATTGTTCATAAAAAAAGCACATTCTTTCTGTGTGGAATTGGTTTTTCCGTGATTCTGAGGCGAACCCCGGTCAGCCCGTGAAGCTCCCGGTCATCAGGCGCATTCCCTCGTTGAGTCCGCGCAGAAGTTCGTCGGCGGTGGTTTCATCGCTGTCGAAAAAACAAAACAGCGGTTCGTTGGGCGAATGAATGTCTGTGCTGTAAACGAAGAACGACACAAACCGATAGGGCGCAAACCCCGCCTCCGCCGTCACCACCAGTTCCGCCATATGCAGCGGCGTTTCCAGAATAACACGCAAGGCTTCGCCGTTGTCGGTGAGAACGTCAAAGGAAACGTTGCCGTCCTGCGCCGAACGGGCAGACAGCAGCCATTCGCGGCTCATCTGTAAAACTTCGTTAAAGGACAAGAGAATTCCCCCTCCATGATACACGAAAAAACTCTTATCTAACAGTATAGCATAAACGGCGGCAATATGATAGTGTAAATATATTAAAAATAATGGTCTAATGCATAATTTTCCGTCACGGTGGCAGAATAGTAACGAGCCGTGAAAAGCCGCGGCGAAAAGGCGGCGGTCTTTTGCGGAAGAAAACATTCGGAGGTGGTCAGATGACCGAGAAAGAATTGCTTTATGTGCAGGACGCGCTTGGACACGAGCAGTATTTTCAGACCCAGTGCAAAGAGATTTCGGGCCGATTGCAGGACCCGGAACTGAAAAGCTGCATCGAGCAGATGAGCCGTAAGCACACCGAAATCTTCAACAGCTTCTTCGGATTGCTGTAAGAAACAACAAGGGAGGAACCGTCATGATGAACGACAGAGATTTGATGGAAAACATGCTGCTTCTGGAAAAGGGAAGCTGCGACCTGTATATGCACGGCACGATCGAATCGTCCAACCGCAACGTGAGCCAGACTTTCAACCGCGCGCTCAACGATTCGCTCTCCATGCAGGACACCATCTACAGCAAGATGGCGGCAAAGGGCTGGTATTCACCCCAGCAGGCCGACCAGAGCCAGATCAATTCCGTCCGCCAGCAGTACAGCAATTAAAATTCAATGCGGTATTAGTGCGAGCCGAAGCGTGTTGGTAATGCGGCAGCCGCAATGAAAAAAACGCCGTCTCTTTGGGCAGGTTTGCCGAAAGGGGCGGTGTTTTGTTTGCGCAAAAATCGAAAAAATATTTATATTCTATGTCTTGAAGTCTCCCTCAGATAGCGATACAATAAAAACAATGGCGCTGAAAGAATGATTTTGCCTTTCATTAGGAGACGAACTTGAATGAACCGCTTTACCTATTATGCTCAATATCACCAAAAGAAAAACCGCGTGATTGAAAAAATCAAAGAGGCGCTTTTGGCAGCCGCCTTTCTGCTGTTCTTTCTGGAATGGGTGTTCCTCATTTTGTGGCTGAAAGTCAACGGACTTGAGATGATCTGGTTTCCGGTTTCGCTTCTTGTCGTTTGGATCGCCGTCTATCGGCTCCTTCGTTACGTTTCCCAAAAAAGGCAAAAGAAAGCGGAGGCTGAATACCGAAGAGCGTATATTTCTGAGAAAACCCTCACCGATGACCGTTTGGGAACCATCGTGTTCGAGTGGGATTCCCTCAATGAAGAAATGAAGTCGGTTTCCTGTGCGCTGCCGCCGTTCGGGAACGCCCGGCCGGATACGGTGTATGTCATTATACAGGACGATACATCTCCCGAAGAAGCGTTGGAACTGATCAGGGAGGCGCTTCACGCCGCGTATGACCGTATGCCTGAGATATTGGATAAATGCCGCGAATATGTAAAGGAAACCTACGATGACGAAGATATCCGCGACGCACAGGGCGAACCCATCACGCGGGAAGAAATTGAGAGGGATCTGAGTCTCACGGTCTTCACCGTCAGCATTCACCGTAACGCCTGCCCCGGTGTGGCAGTGACGGTCGAGGGCGATATGCTTCACGATTACGGAGAGCATATTGCCGAGCATGGCGTGAGTGTCGAACTGATGCGGGATACAGACGGCGGCGAATGGCATTTTTTAGGGAGATGAATGACACTTTGAAAAGAAACCTGTGGTATATAGCAAAAAGGTCGGCAGTGTCAGTGTTGGCGCTTTGCTTTCTGCTGTCCCCGCTTTCACTGCTGACCTCGTGCAGCAGCGACGACGGCACCGACAAGGCGATCAGCTATTCGCTCACCGACGAGCCGAAGAACCTTGACCCGCAGATGGCGTCGGATAATAATTCACTGCTGGTCATCCGCAATATTTTTGAGGGACTCACCCGTCTTGACCAGAACGGCAGCATCATTCCCGGCGTGGCGGAGGAATGGACGAGCAATGCCGAGTCCACCGAGTTTACCTTTCATCTGCGCAAAAACGCGGTGTGGTCGGATGAAGCCCATACCCCCGTCACGGCGAAGGATTTTGTCTACGCGTGGCAGCGCGCGCTCGACCCCGCCACCAAATCCGCCGCCTGTTCCGCGCTTTTCTGCATCAAAAACGCCCGCGCCGTCAACAGCGGCGAAATGAAGCGGGAATCGCTCGGCGTGACCGTCATCGACGATTACACCCTCAAAGTGTCGATGGAATATTCCTACCCGGAGTTTGTCCTGCAAACCCCGAACGCCGTCTATATGCCCTGCAACGAGGAATTCTTCCTCTCCACCAACGGACATTACGGACTGGACGACGATTACATCATCAGCAACGGCCCCTTTATTATTCCCGCAAGAGGCTGGTCGCACGACAACTACGTGCGAACCATACGCAATGAAAATTACGCGGGTTACAACAAGGTCTGTCCCCGCATCCTGTACTTCGGCATCCGTGACGCGGACACCGATTACTTCCAGCTTCTCGACGGCGAAACGGTGGAATCCGCCGTGATAGAAACCGAAAATATTGAAAAACTCAAGGATACCGATTACAAATACACCACCGTTACCGATACCACATGGGGCTTCCTCTTTAATGTGGAAAAGCCCGCGCTGGAACTGACGGCCATCCGCCGCGCGCTGATGTCCTGCGTGACGGATGAAGCCTGCACCGGAGACGACGGCAAGAGCCTGATTCCCTACGGATTTGAAACGGCCAACGATATTATCCCGCCCTCCACCCACATCAACGGGCAGTTGTACCGCGAACTGGCGGGCGGCGGCTTCCGCGAAACCTACGACCCCACCACGGCGCGCGCCTCCATGAACAAAGCCTTGTCGTCGGTCAATCTCAAGCGCATGCCCAGCATCACGCTGATCTGTCCCGACGACGAGCAGATCAAGAATCTGATGTACGGCATCATGCACTCGTGGCAAACGCATTTGTATGTTTACGTCAACATCGAACCGCTCGATCTCGCGACGCTGCAATACCGCGTGAATCTCGGCAGCTATCAGATCGCCTTTTACCCCATTGCGCCGTCCAAGGACGACCCGCTCAACACGCTCAACCGCTTCACCTCGGACTACGCCTCCAATCCCGCGTTTTTAAAGCATCCGGCCTATGACAAGCTGGTGGCAAAAGCGTCGGCGCGCAGCGATACCGAATCGGTGCTGGCGGCGATGGCGGCGGCGGAGAAGTACCTGAACACCTATGTGATCTTTTATCCCGTGTATTACGAAGTGACCTACTTCGTCATGCGTCCCACCGTGTCGGGCATCTATTTTTCGCCCTTTGACGGCGCGGCGGATTTTGTCAATTGCAAATATGTGGATGATTAAGGGCAGCAGGAGAGGAGATTTTACTGTATGGAGGCAAGTGTGCGAGATGAATTCTTTGTAAAATTCAAAGAACGCCTTCTGTATGAGGGCTTGTGCGAAGTGGGATTCAGCCGGATTGATGAAACGGTGCCGCCGGATTTGTCGCGGTATCACTACGCCGTCACGCTGATGTACCGGCTTTCCGACGCGATAGTGGAGGAGATCGACGGCGCGCCCACCTATGCTTATTTTCAGCATTACCGCGCCGCCAATGCCCTGCTCGACCGGTGCGCGCTGATTGCCTGTGAAATGCTGCGGCGGGAAGGCGCGAGGGCCTATCCCATTGCCGCCTCGCAGAGCGTGCATGACCGCGGCGACAAATACACCGGCATCTACCAGCATAAATCGGCGGCGGTCGCGGCGGGTCTGGGCTGGATTGGCAAGAGCGCCCTCTTTGTTTCGCCCCGATACGGCCCCCGCGTGCGTCTGGCGACCGTGCTGACGGACTTGCCGCTTCCGTCCGACGCGGTTCCGATGGAATCGCACTGCGGCGGCTGCACCCGCTGTGTGGAGGCGTGTCCTTCCGGCGCGGTGCTGGGGGTCAATTACGTGCGCGGCATGGAGCGGAGCGAAATCTTCGACGCGGAAAAATGCTCCCAGCATATGAAAAAGGCCTACGGCCACATCGGACGCGGCGCGGTCTGCGGACTGTGTATGCGCGCGTGTCCCTACGGCGAACGCCTTGGAAAAAGACCCGCTGAATGAAACAGCTGATGCCAGCGTCAGCGGGAAACCGGAAGAATAAACGGAAGAGGATGACAATGACTATAGCAATCCCAATATTCAGGGAGACAAAAGGAGGCGATGATGGTGAGTGCAGGGCAAGGCGGAGGATGACGGTGGGCTGGCTCCCGCCGAGGAGAAAGACGCAGTATGACCGCAAAAGGGCTAAGCGTTAGTTTGAAAATGAGCGTGTCAGTACACTAGGACGACAACGCAGCCATGTGCTCACCAGCGCGCCGAACTTGTCTTTTTGTTTGTTTGGATTGCTATAAATCAGTATTATACTCACAGTCAGGGTTTGTGCAGACTCTGGCTGTTTTTTGCATTTTAAAAAGAGGCTGCCTCACTTTTTTAGTGCGACAGCCCCTTGCTGTTATGCGTTACGGTAATGGTTTTGATTTAATGAGTTTATGCAGGCGTATATGCTTCTTCCGCCATCTGGGGGAACGTCAGAACAGCGGGCAGCTGGGTGACGCTCTGGTCTTCTACGGGCAGCCAGATGATGCCGCTGTAGGGCGTATGCACATCCGAAAACGTATCGTTTTCGTGTCCCTCTTTAAAAAGACCTTTTCCGTCGGGGTGAATGGGGGTGTTCCGGCCGCAAAGGAAGTAGGTGTGGTCAGCGGTATCGCCGCTGTCGTCCCATGTCACGTCCACGCCATACCATTGGCCGTTATCCATCTGCACTGCGTTCCATGCGTGGGGTTCCTCCGGGGTATCGCCGTAGATGACGTAACAGGGAATGTCAAATTGGTTGCACAGGAGCTTGAATGCAAGGGCATAACCTTGGCATACGATCTGATTGTTGCCGGCACCGCCGAAGATCGGAGAGGCAAGATGGCTGGTCAGATAGTCCCCATCCCATTTTTCTTCCTCCGAACTGTCTGTGCTGTCGGCGGAAGGCATCTGATCCATGACGGCACTGTATTCCGCTTTTTGGCAGATATAGTCATGAATTTCTTTGACCGTGTCGTAGCGCGAATCGGAGGCGCGGTTTGTCTTGATCTCGCTGACGGCATTCTCGATGCCGCTGAAGACGGCGTCCACATCGCTGAAAGCCTTGTTATAGGTTTCGCGCACTTTCAGCGTGACGGTGTCCGCTGTCAGGGTGTCGCTTTGATAGACAGTGCTGGAAAATAAAGGCCAGAAGCATTCGGGATGATCGGCTTCAAAAGCCTCGTTCGCCACGGTCGCGGCCCAATCCAGGATATTGTGTTCTCCGTATTGGTACCGGGCGGCCGAAATATCAACGGTAAAGTCCTTTGGCTGGCTTCGTTCGACCGAGAAGTGCTGTACCATCGCGTCGTAAATGATCTGCTCGTCTGACGTGAGCTGGCTGCGGAAGGTGCCGTCGTAGCTGACATTCTGCTGAATCAGCAGGTGTTGATTGGTCAGATCGTAATCGTGTTGAAGAACGGCGGCGTTCTCCGTGTCGGATGGTGAGACGGACGATCCGCCTTTGGCACAGCCGCTTAAAAGCAGCGCCGCTGCCAGCGCCAGCGATCCCAGGGTTCTGATGGCTTTGGCTTGGTTCATGGTAAATACCTCCGTTTGTAATGGAAAGTGTATTTTATAGCAATCCAAACAAATAAAAAGACAAGTTCGGCGCGCCAGTGAGTGCATAGCTTCGTTGTCGTCCTAGGTGGGCGCCAGCCCACCGTCGTCTTGGCTGACGGCAAGCCGTCAGCGGAGCCTCGCTACGCCCTCACTGTCATCGCCTCCTTTTGTCTCCCTATTTATTTGGATTGCTATAATAGCTGTCATTTCGCAGCTATTATTTTAGTGAATATTATATATTAGTTATTGATATTTGTTAACAATCTTAAAGCATTTTGTGCGTCGGGCTGTTTGAAAATGCTTCACCGAGTCGGAAAGACTATTTTCAATTTTTTGAACTGTCATGCATAATCGGGACAGGGTGTGAATATGAATGCAACAGAAACCAAACGAAGCACCGGAAGAAGAAAAACGGTACTTCCCCAAAAGGAGAGAAAGTGCATGGAATGCAAAGCTGTAGAAGTCTTATTTGAAGGAAACTGTGAGCAGGCGGTGGATGTGGATTTCACCCTGCCCGACTATTGCCCCGATATCGGCAAGCTGCTCAAATGCCGCGTCACGCCGATGATCACCTCGCAGGATGTGTCGTTTGACGCGCTGACAGTAGAGGGCAGCGCCAAAATTTCGGTCATTTACCTCGACGACAGGGACAAGAAAATCCGCTGCTGCGAGCGAGATTACCCTTTCAAGGCGACGGTGCCGTATGACAACGCCGCCGAGAATGTCAGGCTGCTGGCGTGGGCGCATGTGGATTATGTCAACTGCCGCGCGGTCAGCCAGCGCAAGCTGGATATTCACGGCGCGTTTACGGTGCATATGACCGCCGTCTGTGCCAAAGCCAACGAAATCATCAGCGAGGTGGAGGGACAGGGACTTCGCCTCAAAAAGGAGGCCTGCGACGTCAGCGATCTGGTGTGCTGCACCCGCATTCCCTTCGATCTCGGAGAGGCCATCGAGCTGAGCGAGGGCAAGCCCCCCATATCCTCCGTCATCCGCACCGACGCGGTGATGTGCATCGAGGAATGCAAGCCGATTGTCAACAAACTCATCGTCAAGGGGGACGCGATCTTCACGATGGTCTACTGCACGGAGCAGGGCGGGGAGCCGGAGCATATGGAATATGTCATCCCGTTCAACCAGTTTTTTGACGTGGCGGGACTGGACGACACCTGCATGGTGGATATCCGCCTTTGCACCGACGCGCTGGATGTATCGCTGCGCACCGACGCGGACGGCGAATACCGCCGGGTGGATGTGGAGCTTCGTGCGTCGGCCCATGTGAGGGCCTACCGTTCCGTACACATCGAATGGATCAGCGACGCGTATTCGGTGGATTATGAAGTGAACTGCCAGAAGAAGCAGATGCGGCTGGAAAAGCTGTGCAGCACCGTCGCGGAGACGACGGTCATCCGTCAGACGGTGGACACCGGCGACGTGAAGATCGAGGGCGTGTGCGATCTCTGGTGCAGCGTGCTGGACAGCCGCGCGGTCTATCGCGACGGCAAGACGGCGATCACGGGCAATATGGCGGTCTGCATGATCCTCCGCGATCCGCGTCAGGGCGTGGTCTACAGCGAAAAGAACCTGCGCTTCGAGTGCGCCGTTGCACAGGAGGCGGCGGGACAGATGCTCCGCCCCGATGTGACGGTGGGCGTGAAGTCCTGCGGCTACACGGTAGCAGGCGAAAACAAGATCGAACTGCAAACCGAACTGTGCGTCCACTCTTCGCTTTATGAGGATATTCCCGTGCGCCCCGTGTGCGCGGTCGAAATAGACCGGAACCGTCCCAAATCGGACGAAAACCGACCGGCCGCCGTTCTGTATTTCGCGGAACAGGGGGAGGAACTCTGGGACATTGCCCGCGAATTCAATTCCTCGGTGGAATCCATCCGGGCGGACAACGACATCGAGGGCGACGCCGTGGGCGAAAGCCGACTGCTGATTGTCACAGCGTAATTGGGGAAGGAGAAGTAAAATGGAAGATACCAAAATTTACAGAGACATTGCCGAGAGAACCGGCGGCGATATCTACATCGGCGTGATCGGCCCGGTGCGCACCGGCAAATCCACCTTTATCAAGCAGTTTATGGAAACGCTCGTGCTGCCCAACATGAGCAGCCAATACAAGGTGGAGCGCGCCACCGACGAAATGCCGCAGTCCGCAGCGGGACGCACCATTATGACCACAGAGCCGAAGTTCATTCCCGAAGACGCCATTGAGATCGAGCTGGACGACACCGCTTCCTTCCGTGTGCGCATGATCGACTGCGTGGGCTACATCGTGCCGTCGTCGCTGGGCTATATCGAAAACAACGCGCCCCGCATGGTCAAGACCCCGTGGTTTGACGAGGAAATTCCCTTTAATCTGGCGGCGGAGATCGGCACGCGCAAGGTCATTACCGAGCATTCCACCATCGGACTGGTGGTCACCACCGACGGCAGCATCAGCGACATTCCCCGCGAAGAGTATGAGGAGGCGGAGGAGCGCGTCATCAATGAGCTGAAGGAAATCAATAAGCCCTTCGCCGTGCTGCTCAACTGCGCCGACCCGACAACGCCCGAAAGCGGCGCGCTCGCGCAGCGGCTGACCGACAAATACGGCGTTCCCGTGATGGCGGTCAACTGCCAGCAGATTTCCGAAAGCGAGATTCAGAAGGTGCTTTCCGAGGTGCTTTATGAATTCCCCGTGCGTTCGGTTGCCATTGACATGCCGTCGTGGCTCAATTCGCTCGACAGGGATCACTGGCTCAAGGCCGACCTGATCGACACCGTCCGCCGCGCGGCCAAGGGCATCCGCCGTATCCGCGAGATCGGCCGTCTGGTGGAGGCGCTTTCGGAGAATCGCTATGTGACCGCCGCCGCCACCCAGTCCATCGACCTCGGCACGGGCAAGACCCGTGTCAAGGCGGAGCTGCTGCCGAATCTGTTCTATCAGATCATCGGGGAAAAGACGGGGCTGTCAATCGACAGTGAAGCCGATCTCATGCGCTCCATTACGGAACTGGCGCAGATCAAAAAGAAATACGACAAGCTCAGCGACGCGCTTGACGAGGTGGATCGCACCGGATACGGCATCGTCATGCCGTCGATGGAGGAGCTGACGCTGGAGGAACCCGAACTGATGAAGCAGGGCGGCCGCTACGGCGTACGCCTGACGGCATCCGCGCCGTCGCTGCACATCATCAAGACCGACATCACCACCGAAGTCGCGCCGATTGTCGGATCGGAAAAACAGTCGGAGGATCTGGTCAAGTACCTGCTCAAGGGCTTCGAGGAGGAACCCTCCTCCATCTGGCAGTCGAATATCTTCGGCAAGTCGCTGCATGAGCTGGTCAACGAGGGGCTTCACAACAAGCTCAGCAAAATGCCGGTGGATGCGCGCGACAAGATGCGCGAAACCATCGAGCGCATTATCAACGAGGGATGCAGCGGTCTGATCTGCATCATCCTCTGAGTCTGGGAAGACAGGGCAATCGGACAAACAAGAAACGGCGGCATGCCTGTGTGGAAATGCAGGGTGCCGCCGTTGGGCGTTGTCGATTTTTGCGAGAAATGCTGTGATTTTGCACAATCGACGGTTGAAAAAGGCGTTCTGTGCGGAGGAATCCGTTTTTTGAGAGGCGGCGACTTAAAATGAAACCAGTACGGAATGTGAAATTTGTTCATTTTATTGCGGCGGTGGACTTTTTTATAGGAAAAATGTCCAATCAATTGACCGGAAGGCCTTTCGAGTATCATAAAAGAAACAATTATTTAAAAAATGCTTGAATGAAGAAGTTCAAATGTATGTAGATTTTTTTAAAACAAAAGAATGATTATTATTTTGTCTTCCTAAATAATAGTAATACTGTGTCGAAAAGTGAGGGCGACTTGGCTGAAAAATCAATCACCTTGCCATGAGAAAAAATTGTTTAACTGCACGAAAAAAATGACATGGTGAAAAAAATGATCGAAAAAACTTGCATTTTAAAGCTGAATGTGCTAGCATTATTCACGGCCGAAACAGCAGGTTTCCGTCACTTCCTGTCTCTGCCGGTTTCGGTTGATAAATCCATGTTGGGAGATTGTGATAATGATAAACAAGGTTCTTATGTCGCACGCAAATAAGGAAATGCTGCTCGAAGCAGCCAGTGCCGCAGACAACACAAACGGCGTCATATTATCGCCTCAGATGATGGCAAAGCGGTTTGTAGCAGTGGACAACAGCGTTTTGGCCTTATTTGCCGCCATAGACAGACACCGTCCTCAGACCGTGCTGTGGGATCTGTTTGTGGACGATACCAATGCCGTTGCTGTGATGCGGGCGGCCCGTCGGAAGTGGGGCAGTCAGTGTCCCGCTTTCATTATACTCTGCAAATTCAGCAATATGCGTTTGGAAAGGGAGTTGTATGAAGCGGGTGCAGCGGGGATTGTGACCATGCCGATTGATGCGGCGGAGCTTTATCGGCTGCTATGCCCGGAGGACAGGAGTGAAAACAGTTGGGGGATGTCCGGGGCTGACAGCATAGAGATAACCATTACCGGCAAATCGCTGGAAACTCTGGTGACTGACATCATCCATCAGATCGGTGTTCCCGCCCATATCAAGGGCTATCATTATCTGCGGTTTTCCATTGTGGAAGCGGTGCAGGAACCGACCGTTCTCGACGCGGTGACCAAGGAGCTTTATCCGCGCGTGGCGGAGCGTTTTTTGACCACGCCATCCCGTGTGGAACGTGCGATTCGTCATGCCATTGAAGTGGCGTGGGCCAGAGGCGATATCCAGACATTGGACTATTACTTCGGCAGCACCGTGCAGATTTCCCGCGGAAAGCCCACCAACAGTGAATTTATCGCTTTGATTGCCGATAAGATTCGCGTGGGACTGCGTCCCGCATCTTAAGTGTTGTCTATCAGAAGCAAAACAAAAACGGGCCGGAAAGTTACCGTCGCAGACGGAGCTTTCCGGCCCGTTTTTTGTTGGATGCGTCAGTGATGATACAGACGTCTTCTGCTGCCGAGTGCGCATCCGGCCAGCACAATGCCGGTAATAGAGATGACCGTGCCAACAATGCTGAGAGAAAGGGCGAATGCCGCCATCACGTTTCTTCTCATGTTCCCAACACCACCTTTCTGAAGGAAAATGTAACCGTACTTCTATTATATCACAAAAGACCGTGAAATCCAGTGCCGCGCAGAAAAATTAACCTTCCGTTATTATTTTAATAAAATACAACATAAATTTCAATATTATTATTGAAATTTTTATAAAGATTGGGTATAATGACAATAGATGTGCTCACATTCGTTTGTCAAGAGATTCAGATAACAGCTCATTCCAATGAAGGTTGACAGGTTCCATAGAAATGTCCCTCTTGTTTGTGCAATTTTGAACAATTAGCCGATATTGCAAAAATCGCCATTTTCCTTGGATTCTCTGTTTGACAAGCGGATAAAAGTTTGTTAATATATTAACGAAGAGCCTGTTTCCCCATGTTCCACACAAGGCGGAACGGGGAAAATACCGTACAAACTTACCAAATATTACCACAGATGGGAGACATCGACTATGGCAGAGTACGAAATCGTAGACGGCGTGGAAGCGCTGGAAAAGAAGCTGGCACAAGTCAAGGAGGCGCAGAGAAAATTTGCGACCTACACGCAGGAGCAGGTTGACAAAATCTTCCTCGCGGCTGCCATCGCGGCCAACAAGGCGAGACTGCCGCTTGCCAAAATGGCGGTGGAGGAGACCGGCATGGGCGTGGTCGAGGACAAGGTCATCAAAAACAACTATGCCTCCGAGTACATCTACAACGCCTACAAGGACACTAAAACCTGCGGCGTGATCGAAGAGGATAAGGCGTTCGGCACCAAAAGGATCGCGGAGCCGATCGGCGTTGTGGCGGCGGTCATTCCCACCACCAACCCCACTTCGACGGCGATTTTCAAGACCCTGATCTGTCTGAAAACCCGCAACGGCATTATCATCAGCCCCCATCCCCGTGCCAAAAAGAGTACGATTGAAGCGGCGAAGATCGTGCTGGAGGCGGCTGTGGCAGCGGGCGCTCCCGAAAACATTATCGGCTGGATTGACGTTCCCTCGCTGGAGATGACCAATCTGGTCATGAAGGAAGCCGACATCATTCTGGCCACCGGCGGCCCCGGTATGGTCAAGGCGGCCTACAGCTCCGGCAAACCGGCTCTCGGCGTGGGCGCGGGCAATACCCCCGCCATCATCGACAAGTCGGCCGACATCCTGCTGGCGGTCAGCTCGATCATCCACTCCAAGACCTTTGACAACGGCATGATCTGCGCCTCCGAGCAGTCGGTTATCGTTGACAAGGAGATTTACGATCAGGTACGCGACGAATTTGCCAGGAGAGGCAGCTACTTCCTTAATGACGACGAAAAAGACAAGGTGCGCAAGACCATGATCATCAACGGTGCGCTTAATGCCAAGATCGTCGGTCAGAAACCCGTCACTATCGCGGTGCTCGCGGGGGTGGATGTTCCCGAAGCCACCAAGGTGCTGATCGGTGAAGTCGAAAGCGTCGATATTTCCGAGGAATTCGCACACGAAAAGCTCTCCCCCGTGCTGGCTATGTACAAGGCGGAGGATTTTGAGGACGCGCTGGCCAAGGCGGAACAGCTCATCGCGGACGGCGGCTACGGCCACACCTCGTCGCTCTATTGC
The DNA here is from genome assembly GCA_946182865.1 of uncultured Clostridia bacterium. Lineage (GTDB taxonomy): Bacteria > Bacillota > Clostridia > Oscillospirales > Acutalibacteraceae > RUG762. The sequence continues at coordinate 8,338 of CAMHAV010000032.1, read as the reverse complement.
AACGCGCTCACCGAAACCGCCAAGATCGACGAATTCAGCGCGAGAATGAAGACCTGCCGCATTCTGGTCAACACCCCCTCGTCTCACGGCGGCATCGGTGACCTCTACAACTTCAAGCTGGCTCCCTCGCTCACACTGGGCTGCGGCTCATGGGGCGGCAACTCGGTTTCCGAGAATGTCGGCGTGAAGCACCTCATCAACATCAAGACGGTTGCCGAGAGGAGAGAGAATATGCTGTGGTTCAGAGCGCCTGAAAAGGTTTACATCAAAAAGGGCTGTCTGCCTGTCGCGCTTGACGAACTCAAAAACGTCATGGGCAAAAAGAGAGTCTTCATCGTCACCGACCAGTTCCTTTACAAGAACGGTTACACCAAATGCATTACCGACAAGCTCGACGAAATGGGCATTGTCCACGCGACCTTCTTTGATGTCGCGCCCGATCCGACGCTGGCCTGCGCCGAAGAAGGCGTGAAGCAGATGCGCGCCTTTGAGCCGGACTGCATTATCGCGCTGGGCGGCGGCTCCGCCATGGACGCCGGCAAGATCATGTGGGTGCTGTATGAGCATCCCGAAGCCGACTTCATGGATATGGCAATGCGCTTTATGGATATCCGCAAGAGAGTCTACACCTTCCCCAAGATGGGAGAAAAGGCCTACTTTATCGCCGTGCCGACCTCCGCGGGTACCGGTTCCGAAGTGACTCCCTTTGCCGTCATCACCGACGACGAGGGCATCAAATATCCGCTCGCGGACTACCAGCTCCTGCCCAACATGGCGATTGTGGACGCGGATCTGCAAATGACCGCTCCCAAGGGTCTGACCTCCGCTTCGGGTATCGACGCGATGAGCCACGCGCTCGAAGCGTATGTTTCCATCATGGCGACCGATTACACCGACGGTCTGGCGCTGCAAGCCATCAAGACCATCTTTGAATACCTGCCGATCTGCTATGAGGACGGCAACAACCAGCCTTACGCGAGAGAGAAAATGGCCAATGCCGCCACTCTCGCGGGTATGGCGTTTGCCAACGCGTTCCTCGGCATCAACCACTCGCTGGCGCATAAGCTGGGCGCGTACCATCACATCGCCCACGGCATCGCCAACGCGCTTGTCTTGCCTTACGTCATGCGCTTCAATGCCGCCGAAGTTCCCACCAAGATGGGTACCTTCTCGCAGTACGATCACCCCAAGACCCTCAGAAGATACGCCGAAATTGCGGAATATCTCGGCATCGAGGGCAAGGATGACAACGAGAAGCTGGAGGGTCTGATTGCCAGGCTGGAGCAGCTCAAGGAAACCATCGGCATCAAGAAGACCATTGCGGACTACGGCGTGACGGAGGAAGCTTTCCTCGCGACGCTGGACGAGATGAGCGAGAACGCCTTTGACGACCAGTGCACCGGCGCGAATCCGAGATATCCGCTGATCAGCGAGATGAAGGAGCTGTACCGCAAGGCGTACTACGGAGAATAAGAAAAAGGCGATTGTAAAAGTAAGTGGGAAGTGAGAAGTGGGGAGTGGGAAGAAAAAGCATAAAAAGAAAGCGCGAAGCGCCATAACCGGCGAGCGAATGCGAGCGCGGGGTGCAGGGGACTGGTTCCCTGCTGGGGCGTGGGGCAAAGCCCCACGAGGGAGGCGCAGCCCACCGGGCAAGACGCGCCCTGATCTGCGACAGGTGTGGGCGGATACAGACGGGGATACCCTTTCAGAATTCGCCTGACCCCGATGCCAAACGCGCCATGTCCTGCCGGAGCGCATGCTGCACGTTCCCTACAGTCGGCAACTTTTCCGCTTGCATATCAATCCGGAATACACCGCCGTCTTTCTGGCGGTCAACAGACGAACATTCCGACAAGGAGGCACCAACTATGGAATTTGACAATATGGAAGTCATCGCCACACGTCCCAACAAGACGATCTATAAAAACGGCGATTATACCGTGAAGGTGTTCGCCGAGGATTTCTCCAAGGCGGATATCCTCAACGAAGCGCTCAACACCGCCAGAGTGGAGGAAACGGGCCTGCCGATTCCCAAGGTGGATCAGGTCACCAAGATCGACGGCAAATGGGCGATTGTGTACGATTATATCGAGGGAACCACCCTCGCGGAGCTGATGGAGCAGAATCCCGACAAGCTGGACGAATACCTCGAACTGTTTGTCGATCTCCAGCTGGAAATCCAGAGCAAGCGCGCCCCGCTGCTCAACAAGCTGCAGGACAAGATGAGAAGAAAGATTTCCGAGACGGGTCTGGACGCGACCACCCGCTACGAACTGGATACCCGTCTGGCGGGCATGAAAAAGCACGTCAAGGTCTGCCACGGCGACTTCAACCCCAGCAATATCATCATCAATCCGGACGGCAAGGCGTATGTGCTCGACTGGTCGCACGCCACACAGGGCAACGGCGCGGCGGACGCGGCGCGGACCTACCTTCTCTTCTCGCTGGAGGGCAAGACCGAGTTGGCGGAGAAATACATGAACCTCTACTGCAAAAAGAGCGACACCGCCAAGCAGTATGTGCAGCAGTGGCTTCCCATCGTGGCGGCTTCCCAGTCGGTCAAGGGCAAGCCGGAAGAAAGAGAATTCCTGCTCAAATGGGTCAATGTGGTGGAATATCAGTAATTTTCCACTGCATCCCTAAAAAAGTGAATCAGTGAATGAATGAAAAAAGGGCATATGGCAGCTTGATGCTGGTCGTGTGCTCTTTTTTGCATGAGGAAAAGAGAGTACACGAAAGTTTCGTTTGACAAAAGGGTATTCGTATGGTTTAATATATTACAATACAGTCATTATTTTAGGGATGATAAAACCGTAAGGGGAGTGTGTGTGATGAATCCGGTATTTTCACAGGATTTAGACACGATCATAGACAGCGACATCCGCTGGGAAAAACTGCGCGGCAAAAGCGTGCTGGTGACAGGCGCGTCGGGCATGATCGGTACCTATGCCGTGGGCACGCTGCTGCGGCTCAACGACGCGAAGGATTTCGGCATCAAGGTCATCGCCGTGGTGCGCAATGAAAAGAAGCTGCCGGAGGAGTTCAGACGGCGCGAGGATTTTACCGTGGTGCTTCACGACGTGACGCAGCCCTTTTCCATTGAAGCGCCTGTGGATTATATCATTCACGCGGCGAGTCCGGCGAGTCCTCTCATCATGAAAGATCAGCCGGTGGAAACGGTCGCCGCCAATACGCTGGGAACTTTCTACACGCTGATGCTGGCCAAGGAGAAGGGCGCACAGGGCTATCTTTATATTTCCTCCCGCGAAATCTACGGACAGCCCGCCTCCGATCAGGAATTCTTTTATGAGGATACCTACGGCTTTGTCGATCCGCTCAATCCCCGTTCCTGCTATCCCGAGGGCAAAAAGGCGGCGGAGACGATGTGCGTTTCTTTCCGGGCGGAATACGGCGTGAATGCGAAGATTGCCCGTTTGGCGCACACCTACGGCCCGTTTATGTCGATTTATGACGGCAGGGTGCAGGCGGATTTCCTGCGCAATGTGCTGAATAAGGAGAATATTGTCCTCAAAAGTGAAGGCACAGCGGTGCGTACCTACACCTACATCAGCGACGCGATGGACGGACTCTTCCGCACGCTGCTCAACGCGGAGGATGTGGTGTGCAATATCGGTGACGAAAACGGCAAAGTCTCTATCCGCGAACTGGCGGAACTGCTGGTGAAGATTCACCCGGAGGACAAGCTGGAACTGGTCTTTGATATTCCGGAAGGCGGCACCAAGGGCACCGCCCCCTTTACAGCCGGCATTCTCAACAGCGGACGGCTCCGTGCACTGGGCTGGCAGCCGCGTTATACCGTGGCGCAGGGCTTTGAGAGAACCCTGCACTTTCTGGAAATCGAGAAAAGCGAAGGGAGAATATAAACGCCATGAGCCAGAATATCGCGATTATTTTTGCGGGCGGCAGCGGGGCGCGCATGGGTTCCGGACTGCCCAAGCAATTCTTAGAGGTGGCGGGCAAGCCCATCATTATTCATACGCTGGATATTTTTGAGGAACACGAAGCCATTGACAAGATTTATATCGCTTGCAAGGAGGACTATATCCCCCGTCTAAAACGGCTGATCGACAAATTCCTCCTCACCAAGGTGGCGGGTATTGTCCCCGGCGGCACCAGCGGACAGGACTCCATTTTTCAGGCGGTTCGTCTGGCCTATCAGGAAAACAGCGCCGACGACATCGTGCTGATTCACGACGGCGTGCGCCCGCATGTGACGGGTGAGGTCATCAACGCGGATATTGCCTGCGTCAAGGAACACGGCTCCGCGATTACCTGCACGCCGCTGTTTGAAACCCCCGTCGTCAGCACCGACGGCGTGACCATCGAGGATGTGCCCCCGCGCGAGCATTTCTTCACCGCGCAGGCGCCCCAGTGCTTCTATCTGGGCGATGTGTTTGAAGCACATCAGAAAGTGCGGGCGGTCAACCCGTCCTATCAGGGCATTGTGGACACCTGTTCGCTGATGAAGAGTCTCGGCCGCGATGTGGTCATGGTGAAAGGCAACCGCGGCAATATCAAGGTTACCACCCCGGAGGATCTGTATCTGTTCCACGGACTGGTGCAGTATCACGAGGTGGAGCAGATCTTCGGCTTTGGAGACAAAGAGGTAGCCGCTAATCTCAAAAAATAATAGCAATGGTAGGATGTGTTTGTGTTGATGTGCGATTGTGAGATCAAAATCATTGGAATCAATTGGCATAATATCTATCTTCATGTAAAATTGCAGGGGAACGACCTGGAAAAGCGTCAGTTTGCCATCGCGAGCGACCTTGACCGATATGTGTATCCCGTGGACGCGTTCGACCCCTCGACGAATGAATTGGTGCTGAACATCACCAATCTGGGGCATCAGAAGATGCTGGAGAACGGTGTGTGGTACATCAAATACAAAAACGACGACTATCAGGCACAGTGGGACGAATATGAAAAGGCCTGTGATGCGGCTTCGGACGCGGGAGAGGAGAAACCCGCGCCGCCGACAGAGTGGCTGCATATTCCCATCACCTTTGAAGTGGGCTATTCCCTTAAGGACATGGATAAGGTGTACCGCTATTCCGGCACCAACTACGCCTATCTTTTCACCTTTGCCGCCGTGGGCAAAAAAGAAGAACTGGTCTGTTCCTTCACCTGTACGTATATGGTCAAGACCAACCATCCCCGCAAGCGGTATTTTCACATCGAGTCGCCTCATTTCCGGGCGCGGCAAAAGAAGCGCCTGATCTGGTTTTTGGAGTGCGTGATCAACGGCATTTATCAGATCGTGTCCCATCTGACTCCCAAAAACGGCACCCGCGTGCTTCTCATGTCGGAGACGAGAGCGCCTATTACAGGCAACCTCAAAGCTCTGGACGACCGCATCAAGGAGCGCGGACTGGATAAGAAGACGCTCAAAATGTCCTACTGGTTCAAAAAGACGCTCGCCGTCAACCGCTTCAAGATTTTGCTGATCTGGCTGCGGCTGGCGTTCATTACGGCGCGGCAGGACTACATCTTTGTGGATGACTACTGCCCTTTCTTCAACAATGTCAAGGTCACCCCCAAGACCAAGCTCATTCAGGTGTGGCACGCGGGCGTCGGCTTCAAGTCGGTGGGCTATGCGCGCTTCGGCACCAAGGGAACGCCCAAGCCTTTCCACTGCTGCCACAGACAGTACGATTACGCGATTGTGGGCGGTGAATCGCTGCGGGATGTATATGCCGAGGTGTTCGGCATCGACCGCGAAAACTGCCTGCCTTACGGCCTCATGCGGCTGGACAATTATCTGGCTCCCGAACGGGTGGAGGCCTTCCGTACACAGTTTTATGAGGAACATCCCGATTTCGCCGGCAAGAAGATCATTCTTTTTGCGCCTACGTTCCGCGGCGCGAGCCAGAGAACGTCCTATTATCCCTATGATATCATTGATTGGCAGGGCATTTATGAGATGTGCGGGGATGAATACCTCTTCCTGATCAAGCAGCACCCCTTTATCAAGGCGCCTGTGCCGATCGACCCGGCCTATGCCGACAGAATCATTGATTTCTCCGATTTCCCTGACATCAACGAGCTGTTTTATGTGACGGATATTCTCATCACTGATTATTCGTCCAATATCTACGAATTTTCGCTGCACCGCAAGCCCATCATCTTCTTTGTGTTTGACAAGGAGGAATACGAGCTGACGCGCGGCGTTCACAGAACCATTGACGAATTTGCCCCCGGCAAGATCTGCAAGACTTTTGACGAAGTGGCGATGGCGATTTTGCAGAATGATTTTGACATCGAAAAGACCTATCAGTTTGTGAGGGACAATTTTGATTCCTCCGAGGGGCTGTCGAGCGATAAGGTGATTGACAACATCATTCTCAAGAAATTTAGCGATTAGCGGTTAGCCGTTAGCTGTTAGCGATTAGCCGTTAGCGAATAACGCGACAATCTGAACAGGAGGAAATAACATTTGGTTGCAATCATAGACTACGGCGCAGGCAATCTGCTCAGCGTGCAAAAAGCGCTGGATTACATTGGCTGCCCCAATCAGGTAACGTCCGACCCGACGGAGATTCTGTCGGCTGACGGCGCGATTCTGCCGGGGGTCGGTTCTTTCGGAGACGCAATGGCGCATCTGCGCAGCGGCCCTCTGGAGGCGGTGCGCTCCTTTGCGCGCAGCGGCAAGCCGTTTCTCGGCATCTGTCTGGGGCTTCAGATTTTGTTTGACAGCAGCGAGGAATCCCCCGGCGTGGAGGGGCTGTCGCTGATGAAAGGACAGGTCAGGCGCTTCCCGTCAGACATGGGTTTGAAAATTCCCCATATCGGCTGGAATTCCATTGCCTGCAACAAGGAGTGTCCGCTGTTTGAGGGATTGCCGGAGAATCCTTATGTGTATTTTGTCCACAGCTATTATCTGACCGCCGATGACGAAAGCGATGTGGCGGCGGTCGCGGAATACGGTGTGCCGTTTCACGCGGCGGCGTGGCAGGGTAATGTCTTTGCCACGCAGTTCCATCCGGAAAAAAGCGGCGCGGTCGGACTGCAAATGCTGCGCAATTTTGTGAGACTCACCGAACGGAAAGGGGAACAATAAAACATGTTTGCCAAGAGAATTATCCCCTGTCTGGATGTGAAAGACGGGCGTGTGGTCAAGGGCGTGAGCTTCGTCGATCTGCGTGACGCGGGCGATCCGGTGGAATGCGCGGCGGCGTATGACCGGCAGGGCGCGGACGAGCTGGTGTTTCTGGATATCACCGCTTCTTCCGACGACCGGAGCATCGTGATTGACATGGTGCGGCGTGTGGCGGAGACGGTGTTCATTCCCTTTACCGTGGGCGGCGGTATCCGCAAGGTGGAGGATTTCACCGCGCTGCTGCGAGCGGGAGCCGACAAGGTTTCGGTCAATTCGGCGGCGATTCTGCGTCCCGAACTGATCTCCGAAGCGGCGTACAAATTCGGCAGCCAGTGCGTAGTGGTTGCCATTGACGCCAAGCGCAGAACCGACGGCAGCGGCTGGACGATTTACAAAAACGGCGGCCGCGTGGATATGGGTATCGACGCGGTGGAATGGGCGATGGAAGCCGAAAAGCGGGGCGCGGGCGAAATATTGCTTACCAGCATGGACTGCGACGGACAGAAAACCGGCTACGACATCGAACTGACCCGCGCGGTCAGCGAGAGTGTCGGCATTCCCGTCATTGCTTCAGGCGGTGCGGGTGAGAGGCGGCATTTTCTCGACGCGCTGACCGAGGGCAAGGCGGACGCGGCGCTGGCGGCGTCTCTCTTCCACTTCAAAGAACTTGAAATCCCTGATCTCAAACAATATCTTGCCGAAAACGGCGTTTCGGTGAGAAGATAAAACGATAAAAACGGCGGAATGCCCTGACGTTGCACGTCACAGCATTCCGCCGCTGTTTTTGGAATATTCTTATACTAATTTTCGATTGAAAGAAGACAATGATTCGCGAGGATATTTTGTGCTATGCGAGGATGACGACGACGGCGGGCTGGCGCCCGCCTAGGAGGAAGACGAAGCAGAGTGCAAAATAGACCGCGAAGAATGTCTGATTTTAGTCGAAAATTAGTATTAATTATGCGCTGATAACCGGGCGGGTCGAAGCGGGACGGTTATCTTTGAAAAGCAGCTTGCCGAGCAGCTTGCCGCCGATCATCGTGACAGCTGTAAAAAACGCCGTGGCTGCCAGCGTTGCCAGCATCAAAGTCATGCGATCTGACGCAATGGCAGATCGTTCCGTGAGAGAATGTACCAATATCAGGGCGCTTTTTTGAGAGAGGTAAATGATAATCTTAATCCCCCAGCTATGCTGGGGAGAACGGAATAAGCAGAAGC
>CAMHAV010000031.1 GCA_946182865.1 uncultured Clostridia bacterium | reverse complement strand
GGGGCGAAGATCGGCTCCTCCGGCGACGGGGCGCAGATCGGCTCCTCCGGCGACGGGGCGCAGATCGGCTCCTCCGGCGACGAGGCGCAGATCGGCTCCTCCGGCGACGGGGCGCAGATCGGCTCCTCCGGCTGCCGGGCGAAGATCGGCTCCTCCGGCTACGGGGCGAAGATCGGCTCCTCCGGCGACGGGGCGCAGATCGGCTCCTCCGGCGACGAGGCGCAGATCGGCTCCTCCGGCGACGGGGCGCAGATCGGCTCCTCCGGCTGCCGGGCGAAGATCGATTGCAGCGGTAAAAATTCTGTTGTAATGTGCGCCGGAATTGCCAGCATCGTCAAAGGGCGAATCGGGACTTGGATCACGCTTGCGGAGTACGACAATGACGGAGAATGTGTGCTTTGCAAGTCGGCGCGGATCGACGGCGAAACGCTCAAGGCAGACACTTGGTATGCTCTGAAAAACGGCGAATTTGTGGAGGTAAAAGAATAATGTTAAATCACATCGCAATCATGGGTCGACTTACTCGCGACCCGGAACTCAAAACCACAAGCAGCGGTGTACCGGTTGTTTCGTTTTCGATTGCAGTTGACCGGGATTTCGCCGACAAGGAAAGCGGAGAAAGAGGCGTTGACTTCATCGACGTTGTCGCTTGGAGGCACACGGCTGAATTTGTGAGCCGGTATTTCACAAAGGGCAGAATGGCAGTGGTGTCCGGCAGATTGCAGACCCGGAACTGGACGGATAAGGAAGGCGGCAAGCGGAAAGCCGTGGAAATTGTTGCCGACAATGTGTATTTTGGCGACAGCAAGCGGAACGATTCCGAAACTACTGCCCCGGCTGTTCAGTCTGCCCCGTCCGACTTTGCCCCTATTGAGGGCGAGGATGAAGGTCTGCCGTTCTAACTACACAAGCCGAGCCGGGCGGCTAATCCCGGCAGAACAAAATATGTATATTTTTGATAGTAGAGAAAAAAAGAACGACCACATAAAAGCCTACTTTGACCGCCACGGTATAGCCTACAGAGTGGAAAAACTGGACTGCGGCGACTACATGATCGACGGCGGGAAGGTGACGGTTGACCGCAAAGGATCTGTTGAGGAAATCAGCGGCAACCTCACCAATCCCACCGACAAACAGCGATTCATGCGCGAGGCGAGACGATCTCGGCAGCTTGGTCTACGCCTGGTCGTTCTGGTGGAAACAAACAAATACAAGACCGTCAAGGATTTGGTGGCGTGGAAATCCAAGTACACCCATGTGCGCGGTACGGTGCTGATCCGGGAAATGGAGCGGCTACGGTACGCCTACGGAGTTGAGTTTCGCTTCTGCCCGAAAATGAGCGCGGCGAAAAAAATAGTTGACATTCTGACGGAAAAGAAGTAAAATAAAAGGGCGGTAACTGTTAGGGGCGGTTACAGCCTACAACGGAATAGTTATCGCACTCGCGCCTCGTCTGCCCCTAACGGACAAGGCGCGGGGTTTTTATTGGAGGTAAATTGTGACAAACAAAAAGGCGTTAGAAAGTGCAAAGATTATTGCTGACTATTGCAAAGAACAGAGAGGATGCCAAAACTGCATTTTCCGACAGTATGGGTCAGACCATTGGAATTGTCATATTTCAGCGTTTGACTTGCAAGATGTTCTAAGAAATATCGAAGCCAAAAAGAAAAACCATGGTTATATTGAATAGGCAGGAAGTGAGGCTATGGGCAACTGCTCCGACGAAATCAAATCCCGCCTGACGGCGCGGGAAGTGTTTGAATTTTACGGATTTTCCGTCAACCGTGGCGGCTTTTGCCTTTCCCCGTTCTCTGACGAGAAAACGCCGTCTTGCAAAGTCTATGACGGCCAACGCGGCTGGCACGACTTTTCCTCTAATAACGGCGGCGATATTATAGACTTTGTCCGTATGTATTTTGGCTTGTCATTCCCTGCGGCTTGCGAAAAGCTCAATGTTGACTTCCAGCTTGGTTTGCCAATCGGAAAACAGCACAGCCGTCAGGAGCAGATCGAGGCGCAACGAAAAGCCGAAGAACGAAAGAAAGCTATTGAAGACCGCAAGAAACGCGCTGAGAGCCTCCAGAAAGCCTATGACGACGCATTGACGGAGTGGATAAGGTTAGATACCATCAAGCGCGAATGTGCGCCAGAATCGCCGGAAACGCCTTTCAGTACGGCATTTGCGTATGCGCTACGAAACATTGACGGCGCAGCTTATCGGTTGGCAGAGGCAGAAGCGAATTTGTACCGTTTCCGGAAAGAAAGTTATTGACTTCTGGCTGGAAAATGGTATAATAATTGAAAAGGTTGCCGTTTTCGGTGGAGCGATACGGCGACAAACGGAATACGGCGACCTATCCCTGCATTGGAAAGCTCCACCTTTCCCTTGCAGGGATTTTCATAAGAAAAGTTGGTGATTGAATGCCAAATGAGCTTATAATCCCGGAATTTACGGCAGAGCAGTATAAATATACAGACGAACCGTACAAATGGCTTTATGAACAGCGGGGAAACAAATTTCTTCTGAAACAGATAACCGTCAGAATGCAGGAACAGGCTGGAGCGCTTGGTTTCCGTGGATTCGTTGCTATGTGGAACGCCTACACTGAGAGCATGGCACAGCGCGAGGGCGTGACGCTTGAGCGCGTGACGGAATTTACAGGCCAGCCAATAGAGTTGTTATGTGCTGAGTACATCTGCGACGATAACGGCGTTTCCCTGCTGGACAAATTCGGCTACCAAAGCCTGATTTGCCGACACCCAATAGAGCCGGTGCGACGGCTGGTAAACGTTGACAGCGGCGAAGAACGGCTTGAAATTGCCTACAGAAAGGGTAAAGTTTGGCGGTCTGTGATAATCGAAAAATCCGTCATTGCCTCCAGCAGTCAGATTTTGCAGCTTGCGGCATTCGGCGTGATGGTAAACTCCGAAAACGCTAAAGCCTTGTCTACCTACCTTTTCGATCTTGAACAGTTAAACTATGATCGACTGCCGGAACAAAATTCGGTTGGTCGGCTTGGCTGGGTAGTCGCTGGCGGCTTTTCTCCGTATGTGGACGATCTGATTTTTGACGGCGAAACCAACTACAGGCACATTTTCAATGCCGTCAAAAGTAGCGGCGATTTCGACAAATGGAAAGAAGCAGCTAAATCCGTCAGAGCGGAAAAGGGGATTGCGCGGATCGCGTTGGCGGCTTCGTTTGCCTCTGTCATTCTTGAGCCGTGCGGACTGCTACCGTTTTTTGTCCACTTTTGGGGAGGAACCGAAAACGGAAAGACTGTTTTGTTGATGCTTGCCGCTTCTGTTTGGGCTTCGCCTAAGTTAGGCAATTATGTAACAACATTCAATAGTACCAGTGTCGGCATGGAAATGACGGCTTCATTCCTTAATTCTCTTCCGATGTGCGTTGACGAATTGCAGATTCAGTCAACGGCTGGAATTAGAGATTTTGACAAGATTATTTATCAACTAACGGAAGGGGTAGGTAGAACAAGGGGCGCAAAGCTGGGCGGCCTTCAAAAACAGAACACATGGAAAAACTGCATTATTACGAACGGCGAACATCCAATCAGTAATGCCAACTCTGGCGGCGGCGCTGTAAACCGTATTATTGAAATCGAATGTTGCCAAAAAGCCTATCACGATCTTGTTGGATTGTGCGCCGTTATTAACGAGAATTACGGCTTTGCCGGAAAAGAGTTTGTCCGCTATCTCCAGTCGCCCGGATCTTTTGAGCGCGTGAACGAACTGCAAAAAGAGTTTTTCCGCGAGTTGCTTAAAACGGACAGTACAGACAAACAAGCTGCTTCTGCGGCTGCTATACTGGCTGCTGATACTGTGGCGACCGAGCTTTTCTTTCAAGATGGCTGCGCCCTGACCGTCAATGACATAGCGGCGGTCATGGCAAACAAAAAAGAGGTCGATGTTAATTCCCGCGCTCTGCAATTCGTGTATGAGCTGGTAGCGACAAATCCGAGCCACTTCACGCTGAACGAATACGGCGAGTGCCGGGTTGAATTGTGGGGCGAGTGCGACACGGACTATATCTACATTGTCAAATCAATCTTTGATCGGGAAATGGCAAACGGCGGCTTTAATAGCTCATCATTCTTGTCATGGGCGAAGCGGAATGGTTATCTGATTTCTGACGCGGATCGTCGCACTAAGAAGAAGCGGATCGGCGGGAAAACCGCCGTCAACACGGTCTGCCTCTTGCGTGATCCAGACAAAAACTGGGTACAAGAGTTAGACCAAATCGAGGACGAATTGCCACTTTGACGGCAAAATCGGTTTACATAACGCAAAATGTTCCCGATGTTCCCGATGTTCCCACGAAAAAATATAATCTTATATACGGAGAGAGACACACACGTGAACGACAAAAGATGCTTTATTTCTCTCGCGTATAAGAGTTAAAAAACCGGGAACAATGGGAACAATGGGAACAAGGTATAAAAAACATAGTGTTTTCAATGGTTTTCTCCGTTCCCGCTTTTTATGAACGGATGGGAACCGGTGGGAATAATAAATCCAGGAGGTAAACATGAAAAGATTAGCTGATCGTGAAATCTGCAACAGAGTGGTTAAAGAGGTTGAAGCTATGGCAACACGGAATAGGACATCGATTGCCAGGGAAATGGCGAGGCTGAGAATCAATCCAGTCTCATATTACAACTGGAAACGCTGCACGGCGGCACCGGGTGCGTTTCCTCTGTCGGTGATGGCAGAAAACGGGTATGATGTCATGTACATCTTGACGGGAAGGAGGTCGTGATGGCAAACTACACACAGCGCCGGGAAGCGTGGATAACCGCCGGGATAGATGCCGGAATCGACATCGGCACACAGAGAATGGCTGATCTGATGGCTCTTGCGCTCAATGATCCAGAGGTCATGGGGAAAGGCGTACTCGGAGTTGACCGAATCAAAAAGGTTTATGCCAAAATTCAGGAACTCCAACACGATTTATCCAAAGCGTGGTTGAAATGCGACGAACAGGACTACCAACAAGCGCGGCTGGATCGGGAGCTACGGCGCATCTTTGGCGGTGAGTTTGTTCCGTTTTCGGAACGGTATCCAGATGTAAAAAAGCCGAAATAGTCCTTGACTATGGTGGCAAATTATGTTAAGATATTCATGGTTGATAGTGTTTGACGGAACGCTATCAGCGGTAAACCGAATACTATCAGCCTTCTCCGTGCTGGGTGCCGTCACACCCGGTGCGGGGAATTTGTTTTGATGGAGAATAAACGATGGGAAGAAAATGTTTCCAGCCAAACAAAACAAGGGATATAACTGGTTGCCGTTTTGGAAATCTTACTGCTATAAGATTTGACCACAGGGACGAGCGAGTAAAAGGGGGGCCACACTATTGGATTTTTCGTTGTGATTGCGGTAAAGAAATCGTGGCAAGAAAGAATGCTGTTACAAGCGGAAACACAAAAAGGTGCGCGGACTGCTCAAATCAACTTTCATCAAAAAGAAACACCACTCACGGCTTTACAAATACAAGGTTGTATAAGGAATGGGCTGGAATGATTCAGAGATGTGAAAACCCATCGAGTACATCGTGGAGCAGATACGGAGCGAACGGGGTATCGGTTTGCACCGAATGGCATAGGTTTGAATCATTTAAGGATTGGGCTTTTGAGAATGGATATACAGACGAAATGACAATAGACCGTATTGATTCTAACGGAAACTATGAGCCATCAAATTGTCGCTGGTCAACCGTGCGAGAACAGGCAAACAACAAAAATAAAACGATATGGATCACATACAACGGAGAACGATTACCGCTTTCGTATTGGTCTGACAGATTAAAAATTAAATATCACACGCTATACGACAGATTGTTTTTACATAATTGGACGGTTGAAAAAGCGTTCACAACACCAACAAGGAGGTATTAAAATGACATGGGCTGACAAAATCCGGGCTATGACGGATGAGGAATTGGCCACTCTGCTTACAAAAGTTATGGCTGGAAACAGTGGGGCACAGCTTGACGGTATTTGGCAAGAAAAAGGAATGGAAGAAAACCAGAAATATTTTACAAGGTTGAATTGGCTCGACTGGCTGAAACAGGAGGTAAAAGACAATGCGTGAAATCTTATTCCGCGGAAAGCGGATCGACAACGGGGAGTGGGTGTACGGATTTCCATTTTCTTACCAAGTAAGATTAGTCGTAGAAGGAATCGAGACCTTGATTGGAGATAGGCACAGGATTGACCCATCAACTGTCGGCCAGTACACCGGCCTGACCGACAAGAGCGGCAAGCGGATTTTTGAGGGGGATGTGGTCGAATGCCGAGAATACGGAAACCTCGCTGTTGTGTGGGATTACGGTGCGTTCCAGCTTATGCGTGAAGATACATTCTACGATACGCTGGATCATTACTCAACCAGATTTTCTGTTGTAATTGGCAACATCCACGACAACCCGGAGCTGCTGGAGGCGTACGAAAATGGCTGATATTTTGATTCGCGGCATGGAGATGCCGAAAGAACCGACACCGTTGACCTTGTACCCGGACGGGCGTTGGAACGACTATACGGATGGAGCCAATGGCGAATTTCTCCCCCTCCCGGAAGGGCATGGGCGGCTGATTGATGCAAACGAACTTGAACTGGATCTTGTGCGACATAACGGAGCAATCGGATTTGAACTGATTGGGAACGCTCCCACTATCGTGCCGGCGGAAGGAGGACGGAGGTGAGGAAGATGAGACTGATTGATGCGGCCAAACTGATCGCGCAACTTAAACGCTACACATGGAACATGGATGCCGATGACGCAGGCTATGCCACGGCAATTCATGACCTGCTCCAAGATATTGACAGCCAAGATACGGTACAGCCTACCGTCAACCCGTGGATTTCCGTCAAGGAGAGGTTGCCAGAAAAACGGGTGAGGGTGCTTTGCAAATGCCGTGCTGGAATCTATGAGGTTCTGCGTTGGACAGGAAATTCTTGGCACCATGATTATAGGCATAACTACATGAGCGGTTTCGTCACTCACTGGATGCCGCTCCCGGAACCGCCGGAGAAAGGAGGCGACGAGGATGGCTAAACTGAAACCGTGCCCGTTCTGCGGCGGTGAACCGTATATGGCGCAGAATTATCTCGGACAAAAATATGTAAACTGTCCAGAATGTGGTGCTGTTGTTTGGGGAAAAGACACGGACGATTGGAGAATATCTACAATTGGCGAGAAAAAGGCAGAAAAAGCCGCCGCAGACGCATGGAACAGGAGGGATGACAATGGCAACTGATAAACTGGTCGATTTCGACCATGTTACGGACTACATAAGCCGGGAGGCGGCGTTAAATTGCAATTTTAGATTAGAAATCTATGGAAGAATGAGGGGGAAACAAATAGTTGAAGAAGCGGTTCAAGCATATTCTGATTATATCAAAAAAATTCCCGCCGCCGATGTGCGGCCGGTGGTGAGGGCCAGGTGGAAAGCGCATGGTGATTGCGGTGTAACCGAGTGTCCTGTTTGTAGGTGGAGCATCGAGGAGTGCATTAATTATAACTTCTGTCCTTACTGCGGGGCAGATATGAGGAAGGTGGACGCAGATGGCAAAAGTTGATGGTCTGTTGCCGAGGTTTTTGCATTTTCAGACAAAAATCAAATACACAGAAAACCAGAACATTGAGGTGCAGTTGGAAAATGTTACAGACCACGATTGGGTGGAGGTGGTAAGGTGTAAGGACTGCCGTTGGTGGACAAAGCAAGAAAAGAGCTTGCAAGGCCGTTGTGAACTTGCCGGGTTTTATCCGACTGGCGAATGGTTCTGTGCTAATGGTGAACGTTCAAACTGCGGCGCGGAGATGAATCCTAATCTTGACACTACAAAAGGAGAAAGGCGTGACGAATCGAGTGGATAAATCCGACAGGCGAAAGGCAAACATTCATTTGACCGAAATTATGATTGCGGCTCAGGAGATGATGGAGCGCGCAGAGACAAGGCGGGACGTTAAAATTGCGGAAGCCATATATTGGTGCGCGATGGCTCTGGAATTTTTGATGAAAGCCCCTCCAGAAGAACAAGAAAGGCAATGGTAAAATGATCAAAGACAGCGGCGAAAGGACGGAGTTCGCAAGCGGAGCCGTCAGGGATATGTCTGATGGCAAGGGCGATATGGCAAGCATCCCGTGGGAAGCTGTGCTGAGACTTTCCAGACACTACGAAAACGGCGCGAAAAAGTATTGCAGATGGAACTATAAGAAGGGCATCAATCTTTCCAGCTACATTGATTCCGCCTGTAGGCATCTGGCAAAATACCAGTGTGGCTGTGACGATGAAGATCACCTCGCAGCGGCGGCGTTTAACATTCTCGGCGCGATGTTTGTGGAGGAAAAGCAGCCGGAGCTGATTGATCTGCCGGAACGAGAAGGGAAAAACAGATTTCAGTATTTCGAGGGTGAAGCAAATGGAAAATAAGTCTAATATGCCGTCGAGGGAGAACCAAAAGCGCGACACTGCGGAAATGATTTTCTTGATTGAAAACGCATTGTCTCTTGAAGGGTGTGGACATTGCAAAAATATAACCACGGAATACTCCCCTGTTTGGGGGAGATACATTTCCGGGTGCAGTCTTGATCTGATGGACACAAGAGAATACTGCCATTGTGAAGGATTTAGCATTTCCGACAAGACCAAAAGCCAGTTGGAACGGTTAAAGAAAGAATTAGAAGATTAGAAATTATCGCCCTGAGACTAATAATCAAGGGGCGATTTTTAAATCAGGCAAACTTTACCTTGACAATTGAAAAGAATATGATATAATGGTAGGTGGAAAAATGGACAGAAAACTTTATTTAGAATTGATGCGGAAATGTGCGATGTTGGATCGCGGCATTTTCGGTATTTGCGTTTATGTGCCAGACGAGCTGCGGGTGGTTTGGAAGGGAATAGAGTATTATCCGGAAGCCTACACGCTGGAATACCGGCAGGACGGGACGATAGCACATACTTGCCGGCTGCACGATCTGAAGGCAAACGCGGTGGTCGGTGCGCCGCTGAATGAGGTGGAAGTTAAAAATGGAAAATCTGAAAATTGAGTATTTGCCTGTAAAACAGCTTCACGAATATTCGCGGAATGCCAAGACGCACCCGGCAGAACAAGTGGAGCATATTGCAAACAGCATCCGGGAATTTGGTTTTCGTCAGCCGCTGGTGATTGATAAAGACAATGTGCTTGTGATAGGCCACGGTCGTCTTTTGGCGGCAAAGAAGCTGGGGCTTGATACCGTTCCTTGCGTTCGTGCCGATGATCTGACAGAGGAACAGATTAAGGCGCTGCGTCTTGCAGATAACAAGACGAATGAGAGCGAATGGGATTTTAGCCTGCTTGATGGCGAACTGGATGATATTTTAGGTCTGGATATGTCTATGTTCGGCTTTGACGCTGAAACAGAGGACAATGAAAGCGAAGGGGAATATACCAAAAAGACGGATATTCCACAGTATGATGTGCAGGGCGATAATGTTTCGCTTGAACAACTGGTAGATAGGGAAAAGGCTCTTGCGTTGATTGAAGAAATAGAGAGGAGCAATGTTTCGGAAGAAGAAAAGACGTTTTTGAAACTTGCTGCTCGCAGGCACTATGTTTTCAATTACAAGAAAATAGCTGAATATTATGCGTCGGCTTCGGAAGAAATGCAGGAGCTTATGGAGAAATCCGCTCTTGTAATTATTGATTATAATAATGCTATAGCTAATGGGTATATCAAACTGTCTAAGAAGCTGGAAGAATTGAGGATTGGCGATGCGTAATTATGCTGTTTTTATTATGACGCATGGTAGAGCCGATAATGTGTACACCGCCGAAACGCTTAGAAAGTGCGGATATACTGGAAGAATTTATTTTGTAATTGATACAGAGGATGATCAAGCAGAAAAGTATATCGCAAATTTTGGCAGAGAAAATGTGCTGATATTCGATAAAAAAGAAGTCGAGGCTCAGATGGACACGGGCGACATTGAAGGAAGCATGAAATGCGTTGTGTTTGCAAGGAACAAGTGCTTCGATTTTGCAAAAGAGCTTGGACTTGATTATTTTATTGAAGCTGACGATGATTATACATCGTTTCAAATAAGGGCAGAGCAAGACGGGCAGTTAAAGGGATATTCGATAAAAAAGATTGATGAAATTTTTGAAGCGACATTTCAATTTCTTGATGAAACAGGAGCGCTATCGGTTGCCCCGGCTCAATGTGGAGATTATATTGGGGGATTGAATGGCGGAACATGGAAAAACAGATTGCGCCGAAAGTGCATGAATTTGTTTTTCTGCAAAACAGACAAGCGTATAAATTTTATCGGCAGAATTAACGAAGATGTAAACACATATTCGTATTATGGACAGCGCGGCGAGTTGTTTTTTACAATTGCTGATTGGTGCTTGAACCAAAAGCCCACGCAATCGCAAGCTGGGGGAATGACTGAAGCATATCTTGATTCTGGCACTTATTTGAAAAGCTTTTATTCCGTTATGTGGAATCCGTCTTGCGTTAAGATTGCTGCAATGGGAAGCCCAGGAAAAGGTGGAAAAGGGCATTATAGACTGCACCATAATGTGGATTGGACGCATTGCACGCCGATGATTATCAACGAAAAGTGGAAGAAAGCGAGTGCAAAAGGCGGTGAATAAATGGGAAGGCCGCAAAAGGAAATAGACCAGACGCAGTTTGAAAAGCTGTGTGGTCTACAATGCACACTTGAGGAAATATGCGGTTGGTTCGATGTAACGGATAAGACGCTTGACGGCTGGTGTATGAGAACGTATGGGGAACATTTCTCCGAAGTTTTCAGTAAAAAGAGAGAGGCCGGTAAAATCTCGCTTCGCCGTTCACAGTGGCGGCTTGCGGAAAAATCCGCTGCAATGGCTATTTTCCTCGGCAAAAACTATCTTGGGCAATCCGACCATGTTGTGATTGAAGACCGATCTGCACTTGATAAACTGGACGAAATCTTGAAGGGAACGCAAGAAAATGCGATTGAACTTCAGCGAAAAGCAGAATGAATATATTGCAAGTGCCGACAGGCGGTGGGGGTTAAAAATCGGTGCGGTGCGGTCCGGGAAGTCTTTTGTGGACATAGCCCATGTCGTGCCGTACCGTCTCCGCGCTTTGAAGGATGAGGCCGGGCTGAATGTTATCCTTGGCGTATCAAAGGAAACCATCGAGCGAAATGTTCTCCAACCAATGCGAGAGATTTACACCGACAAGCTGATAGGAACAATCAACAGCCGGAATATAGCTAACGTCTGCGGCGTTGACGTGTATTGTTTGGGCGCGGAAAAGGTTTCTCAGGTTGCCAAAATACAGGGATCGTCAATCAAGTATTGCTACGGCGACGAGATAGCGAAGTGGAACAAGGACGTTTTCGCCATGCTCCAGAGCCGTCTTGACAAGCCGTATTCCCGCTTTGATGGATCGTGCAACCCGGAATATCCGGGGCATTGGCTAAAAGATTTCATTGACAATCCAGAAATTGATGCTTATATTCAGAAGTACACGATCTTTGATAATCCGTTTCTTCCGAAAGAATTTGTGGACAATCTCTGCAAGGAATATGCCGGGACAGTCTATTACAAGCGGTACATTTTGGGCGAATGGGCGCTTGCTGAAGGGCTTATTTATCCGATGTATGAAGAAGCGATTGAAAAGCCTCCTGACAGGCCGGCAGATCGCTATATTATGTCGCTGGACTATGGCACGCAAAACGCCTTTGCCGCTATCCTGTGGGGGAAATACGGCGATGTTTGGTATGCTTTGCGTGAATATTACTATTCCGGTAGAGATACGGGAACGCAGAAAACGGATGAAGAATACGGCGCGGATATAGAAAAGTTTGTCGAAGACATTGACGGAAATATCAAAGTGACCGTTGACCCTTCGGCGGCATCGTTTATCGCCCTGCTGCGGAAAAAGCCTAAATTCTCCGTTCTGAAGGCCGTCAATGATGTTGCTGACGGCATCCGCGAAACCGCCACGGCAATGCAAACTGGACGGATAAAGATTAGCCCTGATATGACCAACTGGAAGAAGGAAGTCGAGGGCTATGTGTGGGATGACGCTGTACAGGAGGATCGGCCAGTGAAGGTAAATGACCATTTGATGGACGCGACGCGGTATTTTGTGAAAACATTTAGAATTGCACAAAAGAAGAATGAGTTTATACCGATTTGGTGAAAGGGCGGGTGATTGACCATAAAGACATATCAGGACTTGATGGCAGTTGGAGAAGATGAAAGAAAGCGGATTGAGTTTGTCCAGGATGTGATTCGGGATCACAGGGGGAGCAAACTGTATTCCGACGCTTTGACGGCAAACGAATATTACGCGGGCAAAAATGTTACCATCACAAACTACTGCAAAATGATTAGGGACGCATTCGGGCGGGCTGTTCCGGATGTTTGGTCTCCTAATCATAAGATTGCTTGCCATTACTACGGGTATTTGGTAAATCAGCTCGCGCTCTTTCTGTTGGGGAACGGCGTTTCGTTCGCAGAAAATTCCACCAAAGAAAAGCTCGGAAAGAATTTCGACAAGGTGTGCGTTGACATTCTGACGGCGGCACTAAACAACTCCGTTGCATACGGTTTCGTAAACAATGGAACGGTTACGACTTTTACGGTTCTGGAGTTTGCCGCCCTGCAAGACGAAGAAACAAGCGCGATTCGGGCAGGTGTCCGGTTCTGGCAACTGGCTGACAACAAGCCGCTGCGGGCGACGCTCTACGAAGAAGACGGCTACACCGACTACATCCAGAAGAACGGCGAGGAAATGACCGTACTGCATGAGAAGCGGCCTTACATCCAGATTGTGCAGACTTCGGAGGCAACAGGGGAACAGATCGTTGACGGCAGAAATTATCCGACGTTCCCGATTGTTCCGCTCTACAACACCGGAAAGCGGTCTGAGCTTGACGGGAACCGAGAATTGCATGACGCAATGGATTTGATGCTGTCCGGCCTTGTAAACAACGTGGACAGCGGCGAGATTATTTATTGGCTGGTTAAAAACAGCGGCGGCATGGATCAGCCGTCAATGAATCAACTCCTGCAAACGCTGAAATCTGCGCACATTGCAAGTGTTGACAGCGAGGACGATATCACCGCGCATAGCCCGGTCGTGCAGTTTGAGGCGAGTAAAGAGGCGTTGGAACAGCTTCGGCGGCAGATTTTTGACAACCAGATGGGACTGGATGTCCGAAACATCGCCGGCGGCGCGGCTACGGCAACTCAGATTAAGGCGGCATACGAACCGCTTAATACTAAGGCCGATTTGGTGGAATTTAACGTGACCGAATTTATCCACGGTGTTTTAAATGTGCTTGGCATTGACGACGAACCGACATACACCCGCTCTTACATTGTCAACCAGCAGGAAATGATTCAAACGATTGTTTCCGCTGGTGGCGACCTCCCGCAAGCGTACAAGACGCGGAAGATTTTGGAAGTTTTGGGCGACATTGACCGGGCAGACGAGGTGCTTGCCCTACTGACGGCAGAAGACGCTAACAGGTTTACCACGGAGCCGGAAGAATCGGAGGAATAACCGATGGACACGGCGCACAGGGCCACAGATGAGGAGCTTCTGCGGATCGAAAAGAGGCTTACTGAAATCTATAATCAAGCCGCGCAAGAGCTGCAGGAAAAGGCAGACAAATATTTTGAACGGTTCAAAGTGCTTGACCAGCAAAAGCGAATCCTTGTTGATGCGGGTAAAATGACCGAGGCCGACTACAAAAGATGGCGGCAAGGAAAGATTATGACCGGCGAGCATTGGAAGGAAATGCAGAAACAAGCCGCGCAGAGGCTCACAGAAGCCGACAGGATCGCCGTAGAATACACAAACGGACGGTTGCCGTATGTTTACTCTCTGAATTACAATAGCGTCGCTGAGGGGCTGGAAACGCGCCTGAAAGGCTATTCCTTTGAGCTGGTGGATGAAGCGACGGTTAGAAACCTTGCTATGTCTGATAAGACGCTTTTGCCCTACAAAGTGGTTGATGGCAAAAAGGCCGAACGATGGCACACGGCACGGGTGAACGCGGAAGTGACGCAGGGAATCTTGCAGGGCGAGAGCATTCCTAAAATCGCAAAGCGGCTGAAAACCAATGTAGGCATGACAGCCAAAGGAAGCGCCGTCCGAAACGCCCGTACAAGCGTAACGAGCGCCGAGAACAAAGGCCGGATTGATATGCTCCACGATGCGCGGGAAAAAGGCGTTATTGTTGATAAAATCTGGATTGCGGCGCATGACAGCCGGACGAGAGAAGCACACCTTGACCTTGACGGACAGCAAGTGCCGGAAGATGAAAAATTTGAAAGCATTCTCGGAAAAATCGAATATCCCGGCGATCCCGACGCAGCCCCGGCGAACACTTACAACTGCCGGTGTACTTTGGGGTATAAGGTTGTGGGGTTTGCCGACAGAGAAACAGGACTGGAAAAACGATTCGGTTTGTACGCGAAAAGGAGAAATGGATAATGCCAAACATTGAAATCTCTCTGACGGACAATTCCGATCTGATTAAGGACGCGCTGGAGGATCAACTGGAACAGGCGCTGATTGCCGTCGGTATTGCCGCTGAAAACAACGCGAAGCGCGAAATCACACACGCCGTATATGATACGCCAGAAAGCAAGTCCGGATATGTTCGAACCGGACGATTGCGGGGCAGCCTGACGTATTCCCCTGCTATGAACGAAAAAGCTGTCTATATCGGTAGCCCGGTTAAATATGCATCATACGTTGAAAACGGCACATCGAAAATGCCAGCGAGACCGTACCTGCGTCCTGCAATCTTGAACAATGTGGACGAATATAAAAGTCTTGTAAAACAGGCGCTTTCCCGCTGATGGCTATTGACAATTCTGTATTTTGTGGTATAATTGCTTATGGATAAACCCGTCAAACTAAATCAATCCGAAATTGTAGCAATTGAGCGCACACTTGCAAAAGGCGAGCGGGTTGAGATAACACCGACAAAAAACGGTTTGCGTATTTGCCGGGTTTTCCGAAAAGAAATAGAAAAAGATAAATAAAGATTCCCCATCATAAGCGGTTGATGGGAAGGGCTAAGAGGTGCCGGCTGCGTGAAAGCGTGGTCTGCGCCTCTATTTTTGTATATCAAGCTAAGCGGCAAGGAAACGCCGCCCGAAGAAAAGGAGCTGTGAAGATATGGCACTTACAAGAAAATCTTTGAAGGCAATGGGGCTGACCGACGAACAGGTCGATTCTATTGTCGAAATGCACACCGAGACCGTTGACGGCTTGAAAGATAAGCTGAAAACGGCAGAGGAAAAGGCAACTCAGCTTGACGGCGTACAGAAGGAATTGGACGCGCTGAAAGCTAAAGGCGGCGACGATTACAAGGCCAAGTACGAAGCCGAAAAAAAGGCTTTTGCGGATTATAAGGCAGATCAGACCGCTAAGGAAACAAAGGCCGCAAAGGAATCTGCGGTACGCGCCTATTTTGAGGGCAAAAGCATCACCGGTGGAAATCTGAATATTGCTATGCGTGGAGCGAAGGACGAGATCAACGGGCTTGAGCTGGACGCAGACGGCAAGATTAAAGACACTTCTGCGCTTGATGCGCTTGTCGGCGGCGAATATGCCGCGCTGGTGGTTACTACCCAGACAAGAGGCGCAAACACGGCGACACCGCCTGCCGGAAATGGCGGTAGTAAACTGACAAGGGCTGATATCTACAAAAAGGACGATCACGGCAGATATGTCATGTCCACCGCTGAACGGCAAAAGGCTCTTGCAGAAAATCCAGATTTGATGAAATGAAAGGAATATTAAGATATGCCTGCAACTAATGTTGAAACCCTTACCAATCCCCGAGACAGTCTGCCCAATGTTTACACTAATGTGACTGCCCGCGAGGTTGACTTTGTAACCCGCTTTGGCGACAACTGGACGGCGCTGAGAAACATCCTCGGCATTATGCGCCCGATCCGCAAGGCTCCCGGTACTTCCCTGAAGAGCTACACTGCTTCCGTGACGCTGGAATCCGGCAATGTTGATCCCGGCGAGGTTATCCCCTACAGCAAGGCGACCATCGTTCAGGCTTCCAAAGCCGATCTGACCATTGAAAAGTATGCGAAGGCCGTCCCCATCGAGGACGTGAACACCTACGGCGCGGAAATCGCTGTGGAAAAGTCCGACGACGCTTTCCTTACTCAGCTCCAGAACACGGTGCTGAGCAAGTTCTACACCTTCCTGAACACCGGCTCCATGACCGGCAACGGTTCCACCTGGCAGGACGCTCTTGCCAAAGCGCAGGGTCTTGTGCTGAACAAGTTTGCCTCCATGCAGAAAGACGTTACCGCCATCGTCGGCTTCGCCAACATCTTGGACGCTTACGACTACCTCGGCGCGGCTGACATTACCGTGCAGACGCAGTTTGGCCTGACCTATATCAAGGACTTCCTCGGATATTCCACCCTGTTCCTGCTTCCGGCGAGCCGTATTGCCCGTGGCGTCGTGATTGCCACGCCCGTCGAAAACATCGATCTGTACTACATTGATCCCGGCGACAGCGAATTTGCCCGCCTCGGTCTCCAGTACACCACGCAGGGCGAGACCAACCTGATCGGATTCCACGCGCAGGGCAATTACTCCACCGCTGTTGGCGAGAGTTACGCGCTGATGGGTATGGCTCTGTGGGCTGAGTACCTTGACGGCATTGCTGTTGTTTACATCGGCACTCCCACCGCTGTTACCAACGCCGAGACCATTACGGCCACGGTCGGTGACGCTCTGCTGTTCAAGACCGCCCACAACCCGCTCTACAGCGTGCAGGAACTCAAGGATGGTAGCACGGCTATCACCAACTACACCATTGAGCGTGACGGTGTGCGTCTGGCGTCTGCTCCTTCCGGCACGGTCACGATCAAGTACACCTACATTGCCTAAATTCTAAAAGAAAGGGGAGATTCCTGTGATTTCTGAACTTTGCGCCGAGCTGCGAAACTATTTCTTGCGGGATTACATGAATCCTGAACACTACATTCACTACGGCAGTTTTGTGATTGCGAACGGTGAAATGCAGAGTCTCCCCTTTTTGAAAATTGGTCAGTATTACCGAATTATCGGCAGCACTTTTAATGATGGCGTCCACAAATACGGCGCTCACAACCGAAATGCCGAAGATTCCGAAACACTGACGGACGAAGAATTTGAGGGCACGATCTGGGAAATGTTTGTGCCGAAGGAAGTCGTTGATTTGTCCGCAGAGATTCAGAATTGGATTTCAAACAATGCGGACACGATCAACAGTCCGTATCAGTCCGAGTCATTCGGCGGCTACTCCTATACAAAAGCTATTGCAAGCACCGGAAAGTTGTCTACGGATTGGCAGTCCCATTTTGCAGGGAAACTTAACCGTTGGAGGAGGCTGACCGTGCTATGAGCCTGTTAGACAATGCTATGACCGACTGCGTTATGATGGACAAAACCACGGAGCCGGACGGTTACGGCGGTGAAATCAAGCGCTGGGTTGACGGTGCGCCATTTTCTGCGGCTATTGTGTTTGATAGTTCCATGCAAGCGCGGACAGCACAAGCGCAAGGCGTGTCAAGCCTTTACACGGTCACAACGCGAAAAAATAAGCAGTTGGAATACCATGATGTTTTCCGGCGGCTGTCCGACGGTAAAATCTTCCGCGTGACCTCTGACGGCGACGATAAATACACGCCGGACACCGCTGCCCTCAATATGCGGCAAGTGACCGCATCGGAATGGGAGCCGCCAGCCTATGGATAAAGAACAAGCTCTGCATCAATTCTGGTCGTCTTTCGGCCTGACCGCCTACGATGAAAACACTGTGCCGGATAACGCCTTAACCGTCAACGGCGGGAAGTATTTGACCTACAATGTGGCTACCGCCTCTCTGGACGAGCCTACGCCGCTTTACGCGAATCTGTGGTATAAATCTTCGTCTTGGGATGAGATTACCGTTAAGGCTAACGAAATCGCCGGGGCGATAGGACGCGGCGGGGCAATTGTCTCCTTTGATGGCGGTAAAATTTGGATTTGTCGCGGCACTCCGTTTTCGCAGAGAATGCCGGACGATGACGATACAATCAGGAGAATCTATATCAATGTAATGGCTGAATATCTGTCAGCCGATTAGGAGGAAATATATGGGTAGATTTACAAAAGTTTCCGAAGATGCTTTTGACGAGCTTCAGCTTGATGCTGGCGTTCTTCTGAGTACCTTCGATCCCGCTAACCCCGTCGAGCCTACAAGTGAGCAGATCATTGCCGTAACTACTGGCGGCATTTCCATCACTTGCACGCCCACTTATAGCGATTTCGGCGAGGATGTGGACAATGTCCCGAACAACATGAAGGAGTTCAAGCATCTTGACGGTTGGGAATGCACGATGGGCTTCTCTGACCTCAAGTTTAACGGCGACAATACCGCTATTTCCCTCGGCGCTGCCGACAAAACCAGCGGAACCGGTTATACTAAGGTTGTGCCTCGCCGCAATCTCAATCAGTCCGATTTCAAGGATGAAATTTGGTGGGTTGGCGACAAGGCGAACGGCGGCGCATACGCTGTTTGTCTGCTGAATGCGCTGTCCAATGAAGGACTGTCCATTCAGACATCAAAAAACGGCAAGGGAACGAACGCCGTTACTCTGATGGGTCATGTGTCCATCAACGCGCAGGACGCAATGCCGATGGAGTTTTATGAGATTGATGCAAGTTCCGGCAGCGCCACGGTGACTTATACGGCTGTCAGCCCGGTTGGCACGGAAAACCCGTCCGAGGAAGGCTGGTATGTCCTGAGTGGTAACCGCTATGTCCTCGCGACTGACACTACCGTGGACAGCAATAAGACCTATTACGAAGCGACTGCGAACACCTAATAGGAGGGCCAGACGATGAAAAAGCTGTCTGAATTTAAAGGCGAAGAAGCCACAACGCTTATCGGAACTGTTCTTCTTTCAATTTGCAAAATCTTGAAGAACAAGGCGAATTTCAAGGCATATCAGAACGCAGGCGCGATGGGGCTGATTGGCTCTGCGCTTGTGAATACGCCGAGTGAAATTACAAATCTGATGGCGATGCTGAACGAGAAAAAGCCGGAAGATTATGAAGTCAACGGTGCAACGCTGATTCGCGACGCATACGAAATTTTTGAAGACCCGGAACTTTTACAGCTTTTCGGTATGCAGAGTTAGATAGCGGCCTCGTCTGGCTCTGCTACAACGATTACAACGGCATAGAGAGCATCGAAGCATTCCTGCGGTATGTGGACGCGCGAGCAGAACAAAAACGCCGCGATAACACATACCGCATTTATGTAACAGACTGCCTTTATGCAATTGCTAATGGAGGCCACGCTATAACCAAACGATACGCGGAAATTATAAACCCCGAACCGGAAAAACCAAAGGACACGCGGACGCAGGCTGAGATTGTGGCTCAGGTTTGGAGTGGTATAAATGGGAAAGGCGGTGAAAAATGAATATATTTGATTTAGTCGCAAAACTTACTCTTGATTCCAGCGAGTACGAGAAACAACTACAAGGCGCAGGAGAGAAAACAAAGAGCTTCGCAAGCAGCGGATTTGAAACCTTTAAAGGCTATGCCGCTGTTGGCGTAAAATCTTTGGCTGCGGTTGGGGCTGCTGCCGCTGGAGCTGGAACCGCCTTGTTTTCTGCTGTTGGAAGTGTTGCAAGCGCAGGGGACAATATTGATAAAATGTCCCAAAAATTGGGAATGAGCGCAACAGCATATCAGGAATGGGATGCAATCATGCGGCACAGTGGGACTACCATTGATGTGATGCAGTCCAGTATGAAGACACTTGCATCTGCGGCGGAAACCAGCAAAGATGCGTTTAATGAATTGGGACTTTCTCAAGAGAAAATTGCATCTCTCTCTCAGGAAAAACTTTTTGCTGAGACCATCAAGGCTCTGCAAAATGTAGAAAATGATACCAGAAGAACATACCTTGCAGGACAGTTGCTCGGCAGAGGCGCGACAGAGCTTGGCGCTTTGCTTAACACATCGGCTGAAGACACAGAAAAAATGCGTCGCGAGGTTCATAAACTCGGTGGCGTGCTTTCAGACGATGCGGTGAAAGCATCGGCAAAATACCAAGACAGCCTACAAGATATGCAGACTGCGGCAAAGGGCCTTTTGCGCGGCGCAATGGCTAAGGCCATGCCGGCTATTACAAATGCGTTCCAGAAACTCGGAAAATACATTTCTGGCCCTGAAGGCAAAAAAATACAAACGCAGATTGCAGGAATTATAGAAACCCTTGCCAAAGGTGCTACCCGCGCAATTCCGAGGCTTCTCTCCCTGCTCGACAATGGCGCAAAAAAACTCAAAATCTTTGGGGCTGTGATTGCCGGTGTTGTATTAGCGATAAAAGCAACGGTAAATCCTATTGGCGCTCTTATTTCAGGGCTTGGTCTACTCGTCGGCGGCCTTTCGCTTGCCGCGCTTGGTGCCGAAAGCATGGCAGAAAAGGCAGAAAAACTGGAACACAAAATTAGTGGTCTGACTGATGCACAATGGGAGTCCATTGAGGCGTCGAAAGAAAACGCGGAGGCTTTTGACGATCTCAAAGAATCCCGCGCTGAATCGTTTGCCAGCATTGACCAGGAAACCGAAAGGGTACAAGACCTGTGGCAGGAGCTTCAAAAAATCACCGACGAAAACGGCAATGTCAAGAAATCCGATCAAGAGCGCGCCGATTATATTCTTGGTGAATTGAGTGCAGCACTCGGTGAAGAGTACACGAGGAATGGAAACATCATCGAGCAGTATCAGACAATGCAGAAAGAGATGGACAAGCTCATCAGCAAGCGGCACGCGACAAAACTGCTGGAGGCTGGCGAGGAAGTTTATTACAATGCGAAAGAAGCGTATAAAGAAAACGCCGCGTCAATAACCGCTACCGAACAGAGAGTCGCAGCCGCGCAAGCGGCATTGGATCACCTTAATTCCGAAGAAGGAAAAAAAGAGTATCGAAACGTTCATTATCAAGGGCGAGCATTAGAACCCCAGCAAGAATACCAGCCGAGCTCAAAAGATTTCACTTACGATTATACATTAAATGTGCAGGCATATAGCGCAGCGGTTGGAGAAGCAGAACTTGCTCTCAAGAATGCTAAAAAAGACCTTGCCGATTTTCAGAAGCTGGAAGAAGATTATCTCGTTGAAATTGAAAAGTATGAAAGCGCGTCTGCTGCGTCAAGAAAAGGCAATTATCAAGAGGTAGAAGCAATATATGCTAAAGATTCTGCGTCGAGATGGAAGTACGTTAAGTCCGCTAAAGAAATATCCGCTGAGCAGTTGAAAAACCTTGCAAATGATCTGAATGCTCAATCGGAGTTGTTTGACCGGCACCAGAAGGGTCTTGCCGAAAAGCGTCAAGGCTATTCAAAGAAGATGCTGTCAGACATTAGCAAAGATGAGTATGATATGCTTCTGCTCATGGCGAAAGCTATTAAAGAAGCGGAAACAAGGGGCGAGGAAGTCCCGCAAGCCTATTACGATGCCATCAAAAAAGCTGCAAACGACCTGAACATCCCGACTGTCGGCGCGAATTTGGTAGATGGCATTATTAACGGTATGAACTCTCGGTCATCCGCATTTATGCAACGCGCGAAATTCTTGGTCAAAGACGCGCTCACTGCGATGAAGGATGTCGCGGGAATCAAGTCGCCGTCGAAGGTAACAGCCGGGTACGGCGCGTATATGGGCGAAGGTCTAATCAAGGGTCTTAACTCGACGGAGCAGAGCGCAGAACGAGCGGCAAGCAATTACATGGATTCGGTGCTATCCACAATGGATGAGTCTGCAAATTACGGCGGCATCAATGGGAGGTCGGCCTATTCTGGCGGCAACTCGATTATGACCGAAATCAGAAATTTGCTTCAGGAAATCCGCGAAAATCTCGGCTTCGATGTTGTTTTATCTGATGGCACAATTGCCGGACGGATTGACAAACTTCTTGGAACAAGGTCGTTACAGAAAGCGAGGGGCAACTGATGTATGGCGTAACATTCAATGGAAAACACAGCCTCCGTGACTATGGCCTGTATCTCTCGTCGCGTCCAATTATCGGAAATCCAGAACCGAGGCTTTATCAGTTGGAGATTCCCGGCAGAGACGGTTTGCTTGATTTGACCAAAAGCGTAACAGGAACCGTGACATATTCCAACCGAACCTTAGAGTTTGAATTTGCGTCAATGAAAACTATCACGGAGCAGGTCGCACTTCGAAACGCGCTGAACAACGACCTCCACGGGAAAGAAGTCAAAGTCATTTTGGACGAAGATTCCAATTATTATTACTCTGGTCGCGCGTCTGTGGAATGGTATGAATCGGCTGATTGGAAGACAAAGTGCAGGGTGACTGTTGATGCTGAGCCGTATAAGCGAAAGACATCCCTTACAGAGGTTACGGTCACGTTCGACGCCGATGGGCCCGGTCAGCGGTTAGACTCTGAATTTCCGCTCAATCCTACGTCGACGGAATCCACACAGAGAATATCAGGAATGTATTTTGGTTCAAAGGCCGTTCCGACGCTTGACGCAACCGGGTTTGACTACCTGAAGCTCTATTGCAATGCGGCATCGGCTCAGTGGAGCGGCATCCGGGGCATCTACTTCTATGATGGCACCGGCGCGGTCTATGTTGCACCGTTCCCGTCAGGCACGACCAATCCTATGATTGATGTTGCGGACATTGCCAATGGCGGCGTTGACGTTTCCAAAATTTGGAAAATTTCCATCTACGGTCATGAAGCACCATTCCAGGGCGGCACAAAATGTCTCGGTTCAAGCGCAGATGCAAGTTTCAACGTTCCTGTGCCGCTAACAATATCCCCGACATTGCGGGTCGTATGCACAACACCTATCCGGGTCTATGTCTGCGATCAGTTCCACGACTATAGCGCATCTGGCGAGTATGAGCTGCCGGAAATGCGGATCGATCCTGCGGGGGCTGTGATTGTGTTACAGTCTCCAGACTGGGCGGATGCAGAAATCACGCTAAGTTTTGAGGAGGCGTTCATCTGATGTTTTTTGTCAAATGCGGCTCCGATGTTATTCATGACCCAACAGGAAAGAGACCGGGTTGTCTGCTTGCGGAACCCGTCCTTAGTATGGCGGTCGGGAGACAGGGTAGCTTTTCGTTTAAAATGCCGCCCACACACCCGATGTATGGACAATTACACGATCGAACGTCCTACCTCGCCGTCCTCGATGACACCGGGGAAATCTGGAGAGGACGGGTTATCTCGCAAGATAAAGGCTGGGAGAACCTAATTTCCGTTTACGCTGAAGGGGAGCTGGCCTATCTGCAAGACACTGTTATGCGCCCATATGTGTTCTCAGGAACGCGGAAAGAGTTTTTAAGAATCTTAATGCACAACCACAACGATCAGCTCACGGCACATGACATAAGCATCCCATCGCTTGACAACCCGAGAAAGTTCACGCTCGACCTGACAAACAGCGACGTGGATTCCGATCCAATTTCCGTTACGATCTCAGACGGTGACTCTATATGGTCTCTGATTGACGAGTACATCATTCGCGCTGGATATTATCCAGTAACCTATAAGAGCGGTGACACGGTGTATATCAAATTCGTTTCCGATTTTCCTGACAGCACCCAGCAAGTCAAATTCGCGGAGAACCTACTGGACTTGACCTATCAGCGCAATGCTGCTGATGTTATCACAAAACTGATCCCATATGGAGCGACGCTGGAATCCGGGGACTCGGAATACGAGCAGAAACCGCAATCCGGCTATTGGCATGGAAACCGTAGAACGATTCGCAATGCTACAGCAGGAGATGGCTCGGACATCATAAAAAATAATGCGGCGCGGCAAATTTTTGGTGACATAGTCGGGATTAAGGTGTATAATGACATTGCTGGAGCTGATGAGCTATACGCAGCTGCAAGCGCGGATTTGAATAAAATGGTTAGCGAGGCAATTACCATTTCTGCGCGGGCAGTTGATATTAGTCTGCTCATCGGGTCGACTCCGTTGCGGGTTGGCTATTATCACACGACATACAGTCCGTTGCATGGTGTCAATCTGAAATTGCTTTGCTCTGAGGCGGAAATCGACCTTTCAAGCCCAGACAAATCTACGTATGAATTTGGCGCCGGGCAAAAAACATTAACCGATTTACAAACGACGGAGGTTTAGTGAATGGAACTTGAACCTATTACGCATTTAGAAAAATCAATTGCAGGAACTGTCGCTCCTGTGACGCATCTGGAAAAAGTGATTGAGCAGTACGGCGGCGGTGGTGGCGGTGCGGTATCGTCCGTCAATGGCAAGACCGGCGCTGTGGTGCTGTCGGCATCCGATGTCGGGGCATCCCCGGCTGAAACCGTTGTCGAGGTAAGCGGCACGACACCGACCATCGAACCACAGGCCAACACAATCTACAAGTGCGGCGAACTGACGAGTCTGACCATCAGCAATACACAGGCAAGCGGCGCATATTCCATCGTGTTTACCTCTGGCAACACCGCCACCGAGACCACCTTCCCGGCGGCCATCCTCGGCTTGGAGGACTTTGCCGCAGATGCAAACACCATCTACGAAATCAACGTGCTGGACAATCGTGCCGTCATTGGCAGTTGGGCGGTGAGCGCATGACGCTGATGCAGAGACGCAGGGCGCTGATGATGGCGGCGCAGGGCGGCGGCACTGTCCACGGCACATGGGAAGATTTGTTCCACCATATCGACAAGGGCGACTATTTCGTAGAGTATTCCGTGGGTGAAATCCTCCCGCTTGACCTCGGCGCAGAGGGAGTTGTAAACGCTCAAATCGTAGCGTTTGATGCGGATTCCATCTTAAACTCTACGGAAAAGGCCCCGATTACGCTTGTTGCCGAAAAACCGTGCAACACGACACAAAGATGGAATCCACAACAATCAGCATCCGCCGCTCCTTACATCGACGGAGAAGGCTGTGTCGGCGGGTGGGAAAAGAGCGAAATTCGAGCGTATGTAAAAAATTCGATTTTGCCGCTTATCCAGGCAAACATCTCCCGCAGAGTTTTGTCTGTGCAGAAAATCAGCTCGTCAATCAATACGGACGGAACCGAAACGGACATCACAACCACGGATAAACTGTGGATTCCATCATTGCGAGAAATGTTTGTATCGAACACAAGGGGCGAACGCTCTGGGGCGCATTACAGTTTTTTCGATGCCGTAGACAACAGAAAAAAAGCGAATCACTATTGGCTCAGGACTGCGTACGGAACAAACACTGCGGAATCGGTTCTTTTGACAGGGAATTATGGCAGCAGTGGGGATTCTGCGCAACAATTGTTTTCGGTGCTGATAGGATTTTGCATTGGTTAGGAGAAAAAGGTAATGAAATACTCAAAATTGATTGACGGCTCCATTTCATACGCCCCTAACCCAATCCTCCACGCTGGCCTCTGGCACGGCAATCCTCCCAGCTCCGTGTATGAGACCGAGGGGTACAAGCCTGTCTCCTTCACCGATCAGCCAGAACCGCCGGGCGTGGGCTGGTGGGTTGAAACCTGGACGGACAACGGCTCCGAGATTGTGCAGGGCTGGACGTGGCATGAGGCCACAGACGAGGACGAAATCAGCGACACCGAAGCGCTGGAACTGCTGACGGGAGGCGAGA
>CAMHAV010000030.1 GCA_946182865.1 uncultured Clostridia bacterium | reverse complement strand
TTCATCATAACAAAAAATCTAATTTGTGATTTACTTCACTAAGTTGTGGATAGTGATTCGCCCGTTACCGACGAGGGGGCCGATGAAGCTTACCGTCTGCTGAGGGAAAAATACCGCTTTGACGGGAGGCTTCCGTCGTCCGTTTTGCTGATTGCGGCGCGCCGGATGTCGGATGAAAACCCGATTCCTTCGTCAAAGGGGTATAAGGAATCACAAAGCTCGGATTTCTGGAAAAAGAATCACTATCCCGGAAACTGTCGGTTTGCCGTTTACGATTATGAAAACAACGGCCCTGTCCAGAGAGAGGCCGATGAATTTAAATTCTGGATGACCGTGCAGCTTCTGGCGTCCACCGGGTGTACGCCCGATGTGTTTCAGGCCTACAGACTGTATAAGCTCGATGTGCGGTTTGACCGGGAACGGATGTCCGACACGTTTCAGCAGACCGTCACCAGGCTGAGGCTGGCCAACCTGTCGATTGAAAATGAAATCGGGCAGAGCGATCAAAGCCCGAAGAATATTGAGCCGACCCTTCCGAATTACAGGATGAAGGTGCCGGTGGATCTGAAAATGCCCGATAAAAAGGTGTTCAAGATAGGCAGGGAAATCTTCGGACTGATGGGAAAGGGCGTTTCGCGTGAGCTGAATCTCTGGGAAGAAAGAAAAAAGGCGGCGCATCAGGCGTTTGAACATGAAATTGTCATCATGAGGAGGACGCTTGACCGGACGGCTGACGGAACACGCGGCCTTTGGGTATTTAACGATGAAGCCGTGTCTCCGCTCAACCGTTACCAGAGAGAGGATATGCAGGCCGAAACAAACGCCCTGTATGAGAAAATCGTGGAGCGTCAGGGGAATATTCCGGAGATCGGTTCCATCAGCGAAAACCGTTCGCTGGAGGAGGTGTCGCAGGAGATCAGAGCACTGATCAGGAGAAGGGCAGACCGCAAATCCGTGTGGACGGCCGTCGGCGTCTTTTTCGGTCTGATGCTGCTGGCCGATCTTCCCGGCGTGCCGGGGCTGCTCCTGCAGGGCAAAGGGTCATGGACTTCGCTGGGGGCTGCGGTGCTTTGCGAAGGGGCGATCGCCGCGGTAACGGCGTTTGTCGTGCTTCTCATTCAGAAACTGCAACTCATGAGAAAAATCAGAAGGTATAATGAACTGATAGATGAAACTGTCAGCCGACTCACGCAGAATGCGGATGAGTATTCCCGCTACATGAGCGATATTCTTTCCCACACGCGCGGCGCATCGTATATGCACCTTGCCGCCAGAAAGACCAACAGCTCGCAGAATGCCTATTACGATCAATATAAACACATCAAGGCGATTCATCTGTTCCTTTCCAGAATCAAGGTGTGGAGCAGGGCTTTTCATATGTCGCTTGATTTTCATGTGGCGGACAATGAATCTTCCTTTTCGGTCAGAACGGACAGCGATCCCCTTACCAATCTGCTGTATTCGTTTGATGACGCCAATCTGCATCCGGTGCCTATCAATCAGTCGGGTGCGTTCATTGAATCTCCTTTTGCCTTTGTCGATCAATTGATGATTACCAGAGAGGAGCTGTATAATGGAAATGAACAGTAAGGTTTTTCTGATTGTCTCCGCTTTGGTGGTCCTGTTGTCTTATCTGCAATATCTCGTCAATGGCAGCAAGACAAAGCGAGTCTTTCAACTCGCCCTGCTGCCCGCCGCATTTCTCTATGCGGTGGGCGTATCGGCGGCGGGCTGCTGGCTCGTTGACAAAATAGAGAGCTACCGGACGGAGGCCGCTTGGATCGGCGCGCTGCCGGATATGCTGGCGCCGTATGGGGAAGCGCTGGAACAGAAGGGACTGCCGGTGGTGAATGTGGCGCTTATCGCGGTGTTCGCGGCGGTCAAGGCCGTTTTGAAACCGGCGTTTGCGTATCTCTGGAGCAGGTTTTCACTGGCGGAGCATACGGCGGCTCCCTTTTACGGATACGATGAGGATTACTGCGAGTGGTTTCTCCATGAAAAATGGGTCAATCTCCGTAAGCTGCTGTTTGCGATGTATGCCGCCTATGTCGGCGGCTGCGCGCTTTATTGCGGATGGATGGCGGGGGCGTCGGCGGATCGCCGGCAGTGGAGCCTGATTTTCCCGTGCGCCGGACTGGTCGTGCTGGGCGAGATATACGGTTACATCGGCGGTCAGACCAAGCGTGAATATGAGCACAGCGTTTACGGCGATAATTCCTATGCCAGAAAGATAAGCCATTACTATAAGCTCAGGGAAGTGCTGGAAAAACTGCTGCCGGAACCGCTGCTTTCCTCCGGCAGCGGCATGGAGTCATCCAGCAAAATGACGTCAAGCGATCTGCTGGCGCAGCTCAGGGAGTCGGATGATTTCGCGGATGTGATTACCGCGAGATATTTTGAGGTCAGCGACCGCATCAAGGACACGGATATTGACAGCTTTCAGGCCACGCTAGATCTGATGCACCGCAAAAACGTCGTTTTTCACAATCCCTTCTATCGGGATATGACGCTTTGCGTCACTCTCCCCATGGTCAATTCCCTGCTGAACGGCCAAAAATGCGCGGTCATCGTGGGCAGGAACTCTCTGTGTGACGATGTGTGTCTGTGGCTGGGGGAGATGCTTTCCCGCTACAGTCACATGAACAGGCTGTGGCGGGTCAAAAAACTGGGCGGTCACGCCGCCGACTGCGAGGTCGGCGTTTTATCCATCGACAAATTATACGACAGCCGGCTGATTGCCGGCAACAGGGATTTTTTCAGCGAGACGGATTTTGTCATCCTGATCGAGCCGTCGCTGATTCTCAATCACAGCCAGACGGCGCTCAGCATCCTGGCCAGAGAAATGCAGCGGTTTCATGAATCCCCTGTCTGGTGTGTGTTTGACAGACAGGTGGACGGACTGGTGGATACCCTCTCGCATGTGCTTCGCTGCGAGATAACGGATGTTTCCGCGCCGCCTCTGCCGCGCTGCATCTATACCGGTATGACGTGGGACGCCGACGGCGATTTTATCCGTCAGCGGCTTTTTGACCGTCAGACCAGATATCTGGGCAACGGTGTGGAACTGGCCGCCGTTGCCGTAAAGAATCAGATACCGTCTGTCTCGTGGTACTGTGAGACAAAGGCGCCGGTCAGGGATATCAAGTGGATTGCGGGACAGTATTACCCCACCATCTGCCGCTATATGAATATTCCCGTGCAGCAGAATAAGCTGTACGAAAAGATCGAATTTGTATCGGGCATATGGAGCACGCGTCAGGCCGCCGAACGGTTTATCGTCGCGGAGGACGAGTTCTGCAATATGTTCAGCATGATGAGAGCCTTTGTTTCCAGAGGAACCTCCCAGTCGTTTGTCAATATTCTTTCAGAAAATTATCTGCTTCGGGATTATATGCGCTGCAACCGTCAGATGTTCACCACCAATCCCGACGCGGTGCCTTCGCTGGTGCCTGATTACGCCAAGACCGAGAGAAACACCCTGCTCAAGCTGCTGCTGATGATGACCGTATCGCCTGTTTCCGACACAGAGGTGATGGACGAACTGCGGCTGGTCGGCATAGAAACGACCGACCCCACCAACAAGCTGGCCGAGCTTCTGGGCCAATATACCTTTGCCGACGCCGGCCTGATCCGTCCGCAGAGAGTCAGGCGGGTAGACGAAGAACTCAATGTCGTCACCGCATTCAGCTTTTCGGTGATGGAAGCGGATTTTGACGCTTATTTTGCCGATTCGCTCAAAAGCGCCTATTATGTTGTGGAAAACGAACAGTATAACGAGGACTTTATTGAAGCCAGAATGTTCAACCATGTGGTACAGCAGATTATGCCGGGGCAGTTTGTCACCTATGCCGGAAAGTATTATTATGTGCGCCACATTTCGCCGGGCAACGGGGTGATACTCCGTCGC
Organism: uncultured Clostridia bacterium; assembly: GCA_946182865.1. Taxonomy (GTDB): domain Bacteria; phylum Bacillota; class Clostridia; order Oscillospirales; family Acutalibacteraceae; genus RUG762. The sequence goes on along the minus strand of CAMHAV010000030.1, from coordinate 22,830 downwards.
GCAGCGGATCTTTATACCGGACGCAGATATTACAGACAGCTTCGCCGTTACCGCCTGAGCGGTCTGAATGACGCTTCGGTCATCCGTTCCAAGTCCTATATGGACATGGATGTGGAATTTTGTCGGGTGGATATTCATGTGGAAACCAGGGGCTATCTCGAACTGAGCGACAATCACAATCTGAAAACCGCCCGTCTTGTCGATCTTTCCGACGATCCGGAGACGGCGGCATTCGAGAGAAATTACAGAAACAAGACCGTCATGCGGCTCAGACTCAGAAATTCCGACGCAAATCTGCGGTTTACGTTTTGTCTGCTGCTGTCGGAAATTGGCAGGTCGGTGTTTGCCGATACATGGTGCTATCTTGCCGTTGTTTCGCAGCAGCCCGCGCACATCGGCGGCATGCTCAGCCATATGGTTTATTCGCTGGAATGTGACTGCGGCGACGACGAATGGGTCTATATCATAGAGGACAGCGATATTGATCTCGGTCTGCTGGAGGCGGTTGACCGCAATCTCGTCAAGCTTCTGGCCATTACGGCGGATTTCCTCGACTGGCACATGGAAAAAATGAGAGAACCCGCCGCCAAGGATCCCCTTCCCATCGCCGTGGTCGAGAGGGAAAAGGCGGAAGAACAAAAGCGTACCCTCTTCCGGAAGCTGGCTGACAGGCTTCGCCGGCTGATGGGCGCCGGGAAGGAAAAGGAAAAACCCCCGGTGTTCGCGGTCAAAGAACCCGTGGCGGCTGCGGTTCCCGATGCGCCGGATGCGCCGGATGCGGACAGGACGGAACCCTCCTCCCGCGAAAATGCCGATAAGACGGATCAGGCGCCTTCCGGGGATGACAGCGGCGCGTCCGAGCCGTCCGACGGGGCCGCCGGGAGAGTGATTCCCGACACATGGGCGCCGCTGCCGGAGGAAGAATGGCTGATAGACGACCCGGCTCCGGAGCTTTCGGATGTGGACGGAACCGACATCTTCGATACCGACGGCATGCCGGAGGACAACGAATGGCTGGAGCTTCAGTTCAAGGCGATGGGTCTGATTCCTTTGACCAAAACCAGATACCAGAAGGAGTGCTTCCTCAAATTCGGTTTTGACGAGATCGACAGCAGAATCCGGATCGACGAACTGCACAAATATCTTCGCGTCAGGGGGCTGTGCGACAATTCTCTGACCAGGGCGAGAAAGAGGAGCGTGCTGGATAAGGTAACGCTGGATCTTGATTCGGAAAACCACTGTGACTTCTGCGGACTGCCGCTGAGTGCCGTGAGCTATCAGGTGCTCAATGACGGAAGGTGCCGCTGCAATGACTGCGCGTCCTCCGCCATCACCACGGTGGCACAGTTCCGCGAGCTGTATTTCCGCACGCTGGGGTATATGCAGTCCCTGTATAATATACGCTATCATTTTCCGGTCAAAATCGTCAATACCGACGCCAAAACAGTGGCCAAGGGCGCAGGCAGGGTGTTTGTGCCGTCCACCGAATATACCGGACGTGTGCTGGGATATGCCCGGAAGAAAAAGGATCGGTACAGCATTGTGATTGAAAACGGTTCTCCGAGACTGGCGGCTGTCGATACGATCGTGCACGAATTGACGCATATCTGGCAGTATGTCAACTGGAATGACGGACAGCTCGGAAGGATTTACGGGATGAACCAGCCGGCATGCACGGCGATTGCCAAGGATCTGGTATATGAAGGCATGGCGGTGTGGGCCGCCGTGCAATATCTCTATCAGATCGGTGAGGAATATTATGCCGCGCAGCAGGAGATGCTCTATGCGTCCCGCACAGATGTCTACGGAGCCGGATTCAGGCTGTTCAGAGAACAGTATCCGCTGATCAAGGATTCGTCGCTGTGTGCCTGCACGCCGTTTTCCGTATTTCCTCCTCTGGATCCTGACAGCGTGAGAGCGGCGGTAAAATCAGCCTGCGGCCACCAACAGTGCCTGTGCTGATGTGATTTCGATGATGCAAGTATAAGGTGGGTTAGTTTGTGAATATACTTACAGAAAAATATAATGGCGTTATTCAAAAGATCAGGTCATTCAATGATGAAATTGCCGCGTGCGAGGCAAAACTGGCGGAGCTTAACAGCCATTCCTATGAGGAGACGGCGGAGCGGATCGCTCATCTGGAATCCGTGCTGGAAAAAATCGACGATTATCTCCTGCGGGTCAGAGGCTTTCAGGAGGTCGCCAAGAAAAACCTGAGCAGTCTCAATGTGCTCACCGTGGATGCGCCTCCCGGATACAGGGTCAACCTGAACCGTCTCAGAAACTGGGCGATGATGATCGACCCGTCGTCCTCCGACGATCCGTATGCCCAGCGCGTCTATGTGACGGCCAAGTGCGACGAATGCTTCCTGCTGCAAAAACAGGAGGAATTTACCGCCACCATCCGCCGGCTCAAAACCGATAACACCGAGGGACTCAGCCGCGAAACGGAAAAGTACCGTGCCCAAGCCGACAAGATCCGCGAGGAACGGAAGGGTTACGCCATGAGCGAGGAGGTCAGCGAGCTGGCACGCCTGACGTTGAAGGAAAACGGCCGTTTCAGCATTGACTCCGATCCCGAACAATACACCAATGCGGCCGCTGCGCCGGAATACATTTCTCCCGGCGCATTCTTCGCTCCGCTGGGGTTTGACCTGGCGCAGCGGGAATGGCTCCGGAATCAGTTTGGCAGATATCTCGACCCCGTTTCGGGCCGGATGATGCTTCCGGTGGAGCTGGAAGGCGACAGGGAATTTGTCATAACGGTGACGTGCTCCCCTTCCCGGAGAAAGCTTCTTGACAGCGGCATTCAGAATCTGCTGTTTCACCTCATCGACAAATTTCCCGCAGGCACGCAGAAAATCTATCTGCTGGACGCGGTGCGGTACAATACGGCGGCTCTCGGCAGCCTCAAAGCGCTGGAAGATACCTTTGCGATGGCCAAGACGCCGAGAAATCCGGAACAGCTCGCGGAAACAGTGGAGGGGCTGCTTTCCTCCTTTTCAGACGTTGACGACGTGCTCGGTCTGTATGATTCCGTGAGGGAATACAACCGCCATGCGGAAAAGGAAAAGAGACTGCCTTTTTCCACGCTGGTCATTTACGGCTGGCCGAATGCCTACGAGAGCAGGGAACGCGAACTGCTCCAGCGCATCATGACCAATTATGAACGGTACGGCGTTTCCGTGGTGGCGGTGACCTATGCCAACGAGGAGCCGAAACCGTCCGCTGACAGGCTGCCTCTGCCGGAATATGCCTATTACAACGCCATTCATGTGAGCATGGTGTCAAAGGAAATGACCATTGCCTTTCCGGAGTCGGAGCCGCAGCGGTTTCAGTGGTACGGTTTTGCGGGTCAGATCACCCATGCCTACGCGGCGTCACTGAAAGAGAAAAAGACAGAAAAGAACCGGCTCGGCAATGAGTACACCAAGAGATATTCCATGACCGAGCGTCCCGGCTATACCAGAGAATACAGAAAAATCGAGCTTCCCTTTGGCATCGACGGCAAGGAACAGGCGCATTCGCTGTCGTTTGAGAACGAAAACTTTGCCGCCTATCTTGTGGGCGCGTCCCGTTCGGGCAAATCCACCCTGATTCACACGCTGATTGCCGGACTTATCAGGAATTATCACCCTGATAATCTGGAGCTGTGGCTGGCTGATTTCAAGCAATTGGAATTTAAGCGCTACATCAGGCATCTGCCGCCCCATGTCAGATATGTGCTGCTGGACGAATCCACCGAGTTGGTGTATGACCTGATCGACAGGCTTACACAGGAAATGATGGAGCGCCAGAAGCTCTTTTCGCGGCTGGGCAAGCAGCGCATTGATCAGGTGGACGTCACCAAGCTGGCCAAACCGCTGCCGGTCATCTTTGTCATACTCGATGAATTTTCCATCATGTCCCAGTCGATTGCGGAGTCGCAGATCTACAAGCTCAGGCTCCAGAATATTCTGGCCAAGGGGGCCGCACTGGGCATTCGGTTCCTGTTTTCCAGCCAGACCTTCACCACCGGCGTCAGCGGCCTGACCGCCACCGCCAGAGCGCAGATACAGCAGCGTATTTCCATGAAAGGCTCCAAGGAGGAAATCAGCGAAACGCTGGAGCTTTCCCAGAGTCTCAAGACCGATCAGGTGCGCAACTGGATGGATGCGCTGCCGCCGCATTATGCACTTGTCAAATACAGAACCGACGCCGATACGGTGCCGCAGGTGAAGCGTTTTCTGGTGATGTACTTTGAGGACTACGCGCGCAGAGACGCCATGATCGACGATATCAACCGTTCCATGCACGCGATTGAGGGCTATGACGCGACAGACATTGCCAGCTATTCCGACAAGCATCCTGTTCTGGTTGACGGCAGTTCTTTTGACGCTTTTGACAGGGACGCGCTTTCCCGCAGCGTTGCCGGCGTCAAATCCTCCGGAACGGCTGATCTCAGCGGCGAGGAGATTTTCCTGTCATTCGGAACGCCGCGGCTGATGACACGCGTCAAGCTGGCCACGCTTACCTCCGAGACGAGGGAAAACCTTCTGCTGATCGGCGGCCCCTCCGAACAGGCCTGCTGTGCGTCCGTGCTGCTGTCGGCTGCCGGAATGTTTGCCATGCAGGGCGGACGAGTGGAAATCTGGGCCTATGAGAAAAACAGGCTCCTGCGTGAATACAAAGACCGGTTTGTGCAGCAGGGCGTCGCTCTCTACGAAGGGATGGACGCTGTCTGCGACAGAATACGCGCGTACAGGGACGACATACGGGCACGCGTTTATGAAAACACGCTCATTCTGCTGGTGGGAATGGATCGCATTTGTATGGATTTCGATTATGTGGACGGCGCCGCAGCGCCCGGAAAGTCCGGCCCATCGGGCAAAAAGGATTCCTCCGTGGGCGAACTGCGCAGGCAGTTTGAACAGAGCGGCGCGGTGGTGCAGACCGAAACGGATGAGAAAATGCAGAAAATCGCATCCGGCTGGACGTCCCAGAGAATCAGGCTCAAAAAGCAGTATAAGTCCGAAGGCCGCTCCGCCGAGGAGATCAAAGAGCTGCTGGCAGCCGATTATGAAAAATACATGCAGGAAAAGACGCAGGAAATCCGTCAGATCAACGCGGAACAGTCCGCTCAGCCGCAGACTGACGCGCCTGCTGTTCCGGGCGGCACGGAAAATGCCGCGTCTCAGGACGCAGCCAAGTCCGGCGCTTACCGTGCGACGGAGGATTTCAATTATATCGTAAAGCAGGGCAGCAGACTGGGACGGCATTTTATGCTTCATCTCACATCGTTTGCCGATTTCAAGGCGACAGGGCTTAAGCTGGATGATTTCCGCCACAGAATGGCATTCCAGATTCCCGCGGACGATTCGCGCGAGTTGTTTGTCAATAAATCGGCGTCGTCGCTGCCGGAGCATATCTGCCAGTATTACGATCTGATCGACCGCTATTCCTTCAGACCCTATCTGCACAGCGGCATAGGCTGGGAAGGCTGGTCGGTGGAACCTGACGGAAGGGTGAACAGTCCCTATGCGGAAACCGGGGATTGATACAGACAAACAGAACAAGAGGTGTTATATTATGGCGATTGCCGACGAAACAAGCTATGAGGAAATGATACAGGCGCTTCAGCAATATCTGAGCCGGCTGAATGATCACTGTGAAACGCTTTCCGCCGCCGCGGAGGATTGCATAGATAACATGGAAGGCGATGTCAATGCGGAAAAAGCAAGCGGGAGAGTGCAGACCTGCGTCAAAAAAATCAGTGACAATTTTGAAACCGTTCAGGGAATAATCGACGGCTTGCAGCGTGAGCTGGATGATCTGAGGAACACAGCGTCCATGATGGATGACGACGAATAGAGGAGGGGTATTTATGGCGAAATATAAGCCGAATGAAGAAGGAATCAGTGCGCTTCAAACCATGGCCGCTCAACTGGGCGAGGCCAGAGAGGACATCGAAAAAGCCACTGCGGATATCAAAAATACGTCTGACGGCTACAACGAAACGCTCGGCCCTCACAAGGCGACACTGGATGAGGTGCTGGAGAACATCTCGGAGGCGCTCCATCAATCGGGCGAATCCATCGAAACCGTACAGGAGTGCCTCTCGGATGTGGCGGACAGCTATCAGGACATTTTGAACAACAATCCTTTCCGGACATTGGGAAACTGACCGACTCGGTCACAAGCGGAGGCGCCGCTTCTGCCCCATCGGGACAAAGCGGCGCTGTGACCGGGATTACATCCGCCGGCGCCCCTGCCGAGTCGTCTCCGTCAGGAAAAATCATCACCGACGGAAGCCATATGCAAGACGGAAAGCTGCTTCCTGACGTTACCTATCAGACAGGGGAACACGAGTATTACTATACCACTGACGGGCAAGGGCGTATCGTCAGTGTGCACGCGCCAAATCTGCAATGGAAAGAGCACGCCGACAGACTCGAGCACAATCCCCATACGCCGGACAAACAGGAGGACGATCATGCAGGCCATCTGATTGCCGACCTTTTCGGCGGCTCGCCGGAACTGGACAACCTGGTTTCCCAGTGGTCAAAAGTGAATCAAAAATATTACCGTCATCTGGAACGCTTCTGGGCGGAGTGTCTGGAGGCACAGATCAATGTTTCGGTGGATATTTCGATTGAATACGGAGACGGAATGAGGCCGGCGAATTTCTATATTTTCTATACCATAGATGATACGATTGATTTTCAGGACGTCATCTCAAACAACCCGGAGGATTATCAGGAGACGGAGGCCGGGGGGCAGGTGAAGTGACTACAGAATGTCGGTACGGAGGTATGAACATGAGCAAGATATTTGAAGAACAGTGGATGGATTTGCAGTCAGGTCTGATCTCACTCTGTCTGGAGGCTGTGGGAAAGCCTGTGGATAAGGTTTTTGCCTATGCTTCGATAGAGGAAAACAAAAAATCGTTTAACGCTTTTTTTGAAAGCGGCGGACAAATCCTGACACTGCGGCAGCTCGGCGTCCCTTCTTCTTTCATACGGCGTTTTCTGACGGAAGGTGTAAAAGATCTGGGCAAGCTCGAAGCGCTTTGCAATGCATCAGACCGTCCGTGTCCTTTTGAAATGAAAATGATCTACAATGCAAAGACCGGCTCATTCGACGCCGATTATCAGTACGAATCGGTTTGCGGCGCAGACAAGTCAATCACATCGGCGGAGGTTTTCAGGGCATGGATGGACAGCATGGCCCCGTCACAGTGATTTGCCGTTTTCGGTTTTTTCGGAAAGGAGATGATTCCGCTTTTTTGCGTTAGATTGAGATGTTACAGATAGATTATATTGACGTCAGATGATTCACTCGACTTGGTGGGTTCCTTTCTTGACAGTTATTTAGAAATGATGGTAGGATGTACGGCGATTGTTGCCTTTTGTTTAGACTGTATGGTGGCGGAAAATATTTCTGATAATCTGTCAAGGTCTAACCGGCTCCGGGAACTGTATGACTGCAAGGTTCTTCAGATCGAAGAAAATCCATTTTTTTATTGTGAGGAAGTTTCCACAATAGAAGAAGATTTGAAAATTGCCGAAGGCAGACCGGACAGTTCCAAATATCCGGTGTGGTATCGGGAAACTTTTTCTGATGATGAATTTAAAAATTCCATTTGCCTGATAATGGATAATGTTATCTACACCTACTACATTTATGCGGAATACAGGAAAAGAATCCTGATAAAGCTTGGTGCATATGCTGCATTTTTTTCTGTATATTCCCTGTGTTATATAACAGTGCCTCACGCGGTGATGGCCCGGCTCATTAATCCGCTTATCTTATTTGCGGCTGTTTTTGATAATGTGAAGGATTTGGTATCCAATTATATGACTTCTAAAGAACTGGAAGAAACCAACAGGCAATTGAAAGAAAATGTGATGAAACAGCACACCGATATTGTTTCACAGAAAGGCAGTCCGGAGGAAAGGGACAGCTATCGAAAACGTATCCTCCGTTCGCTGGAAGATGTCATCATCAGAAATCGTGACAGCAGTCTATTTATCCCCAAAAGCATTCGCAATAAATATCTGGTGAATGGAAATCCCTATTACAAAGAATTGGACAGGGTCAAGAATCTGTTCTGGCAGGGGACAACATTAACCAAGCCTGTTGCCCCGGAGGATTATGAGATTCCGTCGATAGAAAACGAGGATGTGACAGTCACACTAAAAAACGTACACGATGAATTGATGTGCATGTTGTTGGATGTAAAAAGTGTACTCGATCAGGCCGGCATACAGTTTTTGCTGGACGGAGGAACGCTGATCGGAAGCATTCGTGAACCGCACAAAGGGTTTCTTCCGTGGGACGATGACATTGATTTATCATTGCGCAGCTGTGACGTTGAAAGCGCTATCGCCGTCATTCAAGAGCAGCTTGGCGATAAGTATGTGATACAGGATGTTTCATCGGAGACGTATTATTCTCCCAGATTGTCAAGATTCAGAATACGGCAGAAAAACGAAAAAAGTGCCGTTACGGAAAAAGACAGCGAATTGTATGAACTGTATCAGTCACGGGGGCTGTTTCTGGATATTTATGCCTACAGTCCCATTCTGGTCAACCGAACCGTAGATAAAATATACAGACGGCTGTTTATCTACACGCTCTATCAGCGAATCCGGGCCACGGAGACGGCTTGGAAGTATCGGTCACAGTCTGTTCACCATCAAGACCGTTATCTGAAACGGTTTGTTAAGCAAAAAAGAAGATTTCAGCGGCGAACATCCTGGTATCTGAGGCACGCAAAGTGTACGGATTATTACAGTTATATTCCCGGATATATAGAGGATATCAGAAAAACTGGGCCGTATCTTGAAAAAGAAGCTCTTTACGGTAAAAAGCGCATGGCAGAATTTGAAGGTCATATGTTTGAAGTACCAAGCAAACCGGATAAGGTTCTTTTGGCATTTTACGGTGAAAATTGGAACCGTTCGCCCTATCGGTCACTGGAGAGTCTGAAAGAAGCGGGAGAATACGCTTTCAGTGCCGATACGTTCGATGCAAGCAACTATAAGCATGTGAAAAATGTGTCTTTATACAACGCGCGTAACGATCAACAGTAAGGAGGAAATACGCAAATGATTTTGTTTTTGTATATTGTGCTTCTTTTGACCGTTTTTTTGTTGACCAAAGGGCAATCGGAAAAGGTCAGGACAGGCTTGATTCTGAGCTTTAATTTTGTTTTTGTGCTGGCGATGCAATGCGTGATTCGTATGCGCATGATTCACGACCCTCTATCAAACGCCATCGGCAGCAGCCTGTATAATACGGTGCAGACACTGACCTTTAACGGGGATATCGACTGGTCGGACAGGATGGCACAGAGCTGGCAGGCGCAGATTTGGCTGATCGTCTTTATTGCCGGCGTGTTGACAGTGGAATCCGTGCTGGTGGCGTTTTTCGGGCGGTTCTTTGCCCAGTGCAAGCTGAAACTCAAATGCCTGTTTGCCAAAGAACAGTATATCATTGTGGGAAAAGCGGACGAAGCGTCGCTGCTGATTTCCAATACGCTTGCCCATCTGCACAAGCCCTGCATTGTATATATTCCCACCGAACAGACAGACGAAAATGCGGATTTTTACAAGCTGTGCCGGGTGGAAAAGATTTCCTTGCTAAGCCGTCTGTCCTCCCAAAAGCAATATCATATTGTGCTGCTTCCTGAGACGGAATACACCAATCTGGAAATTCTCAGCGCGCTGAATGAAAGCGCAAAAGAAAGCGACCGGATTTTGGTGATAGATGAGCAACTCTCCGCCAAAAAAGAGGATTTCCTGACCGAAGTGCCGTATTTTGAAAACAGCGGGGAAATTGAATTTTTACATACGGAAATACATTCGGAGGAATACTTTCATGCGATCAAGGCACATGCCGGTGACTGGAAGCAGATTTTTATTTCTACGCAGGACACCAAGGCTAACATTAACATCGCCGTGAAGCTGTGTCTTTATTATTATCGCATTGGCATTTATCACGATCTTCCTCAGATAGTGGTGGTTCTCAACGACGCTTACTCCGGCGCAAAACATCTGCTGGATAAGTTCCCGAATATTACGGTCATCGACGTTGACCGTGAGATCATCAATTACGAAACGCTGATCGGCCGCAGCCAGGATCTGCATGCGAAGGATGCCAACCAGGGCTATAATGCCATCAACGGCGGAGGCACAAGCTGGAATAAGCTGGGCACTTTTACCGAAGCGTCCAACCGTGCGGTTGCGTTTGATGCGGTGATCAAGAGAAAGCTCTTCAAGCTGTCCCGTGCTTCCGGGAAGCAGACATTGGATTTCCTCGCCCGGTACGAACATTCCCGCTGGAACGCGTTTCATCATGCGCGTGGCTGGAGAAAAATGCCGGTGAGCGATCTGACGGAGGATGAGCTTGCCCATTACAAGACCAAACATCCGGCGGAAAAACGTCACATATGTCTGGTTTCGTGGGACGAGATTGACAGCCTGCCGCAGAAGGAGCCGGGATTGCTGAAATCGTATGATATGCAAAACGTCATAGACGCACTGGGCGACGAGTTGAAGCAATGACGTGACAAGGCAGCAAGACAACCGAAAATGAGTATTACATATGCAGACGGTAATTGCGTTTCGTGTCACGCTCGATGCAGATGCGGTTGCCGCCTGTGGTCATTTCCATGATGCGGCCGCCTACCGCTTCATCAATGCCGACTACGTCGGCGGCAAAGAGTTCGCTGGTGATGATCGTGATTTTCTCATTGACCATGCGGGTGTCCAGCAGTTCAAAAGCCAGCTTTACGTCGGCGGCAGTGGGGTTGCTGCCCTTCTGCACCTTGAAGAAATCGTCGATATAGAGCACCTCACACTTCTTGAAGCGGTCGATGAGTGCCTGATAGTCGGGGGTATTGCGCAGGGATTTGAGGCGTTCGGACTCTGTCAGCCACGACATGCGCCTGACCAGACGGTTTTTCTTCATCAGCTCGTTGCAGATGGCAGAGGCAAGATGGGTTTTGCCGCAGCCCGACTGTCCGGAAATGTAAAACCACCCGTCAGGATGCTCCGCAAAGGCCTTGGCGGCCGTCAGCATCCTGATCTGCCATGGCTCTGTGGCTTTGAATCCCTCAAAGGTACATTTCAGAAGCGCGTTCATACCGCTTTGTCTGGCGAGACGAAGGCTCTCATGCCGTTTTTTGCATTCGCATTCGCGGGACATCACAGAGGTGCCGTTTTTGTCGGGAACATAGATGAGTTGTTTGTTTTTGCAGATAGGACAGTCGATGTCATCGGTCATCTCTCCCTCCTTTGCGTTGAAGCGTTCCACCTCCTGCTGTACCCGTTCCTGTAAGGTAAGTGACGGTGCAGGCGGCAATGACTCAAAGAATTGTCTCGCATTCGTAAAATTCATTGTAAGTTTCTCCATAACAAAATCCTCCTGAGGCGTCGGTCTTTTCTTTCCTTCTTGTATTCTTGCTTTCTTGCTTTCTTATTCTGTGGTTAGCGGTCGGTGAATCGTTGGCGGACGGTAGGTCAGCGGTCGGTGAATCGTTGGCGGACGGTAGGTTAGCGGTCGGTTGTTCGGACTGGTAGTCATGGAAGCGGACAATCGAAATCAGGGTGAAGTTGCGGGTGGAATGTTTGGTGATTTCGTGGGTCTTGGTCAGGTGCCTGAGAGCGGTCTTGACCTGCTGTTCCGACAGATGGGTTTCCTTGGACAGCACGGCGGTGGATGTGATACGGCTTCCTCGCGGTACGCTCACCCCATGCCAGTTGTCGTCTTTGATATTCACGGTGAGCAGCAGGTGAAGGAACAGCCGCGTTGTGGGTATATCATCATACCATTCCCAGCCCAGAAGCTTACGGTGCAGCTTGATCCATCCGTTTTCTAACATGGTAATCTCCTTCTTTCCGGATATTTAGGCAACGGTAAAAGTAAAGATGTAAATGAGAATTTAGAGCGCTCGCAAGCTCGCTAAGATAATAGATAATAAAGAATAGATAATAGAAAAGGAGCGCTTGCGCGCTGAATATATAATTCAAGGCGCTCTGCGCCTTCCTTTTATCTATTCGTTATTATTTCTTATCTATTATCTATTCTCTTAGCGCAGCTTCGCTGCGCGCTTAAATTCTCATTTGCTTCTTTTCTGTTACTATCGCCTGGCTTATATCCTTTGATACTATTATACACCCAATGTGAGTGCAAATCACTGCAAACTTTTTTGCTCTTTATCACGAAAAACAATGTAAAAAAGCACATCTTTATTTCCTTTTATCGGAAAAAGATGTGCTTTTTGAATTTATGACGGGTCGAGAAACAAAAGGGGGCTTTAATGGCTGCCGCCGGAGGAGGGGGAGGGGATGGCGCTGAGCTGCTGCCCGTTGACGGTGATTTTGCCGCCGCTGAACCGTGCGACGCCGTCGTAGTCAAAGGAGGAGCCGGCGGTGATGGCAATGTCGCCGCCGTTGATAACAATATTCCCGTTGGAGTCGATAGCGTCGCCGTCGCCGGAGTCCATGAGAATGGTGACAGACCCGCCGTTGATTTCCACGGTGGGAGTGTATGACTTGGATTTATGCGCGGCGTTGATGCCGTCATCACGGGCGTGAAGGAGAAGGGTGCCGTCATTGATCTGGATGTCGGTGGCTTCCATGCCTTCGCCTGCCGTAATCTCCAGTTCGCCGCGGTCGATCTGGAGAACGGAGGTGGCGTGGAGTGCGTCATCCCCTGCCTGAACCGTGAAGCGTCCGCCTCCGATGTAAAGATAGCCAAGCGTGTCGTCGTCGTTGTTTTCGGCGTGGATGCCGTCGGTGCCGGCCGTGAGGGTAAAGCTTCCGCCGGCAATGCGCACGGAGTCATTGGCCCGGATGGCGTTGGCGGCGGCGGTGACGGTATAAGTGCCGCCCGTTATTCTGAGGTCATCCTTGCAGACGATGCCGTTTTCGGACGAGTTGACGGCGAGGGAGCCTGTGCCGTTGCAGGTGAGGTCGGTTTTGGAGTAGACAGCGCCGTCGATATGGCTGCTCACGCCCGCCGCAAAGCGGTGGTTGACAAACAGGCGGTTGTCTCCCGTCAGCGTGATAAAGACTTTGTGGGCTTTTTTGCTGTAGATACAGGGCGTATCCCGGTTGGTGATGCTCACGTTGTCGAGCACCAGCTGCACTATGTCGTCCGACCCGGCCTGAATGACGACCGTTGCGTCGGAGGCATGGCCGCTGATGACGTAGATCCCCGCTTCTGTGACGCTGATCTCCTGACCGTCGGTCACGGTGATATGGGTGGCTTGCCGGGTGTCGGCGGTCTGGGTCAGGTCACGCCGGGTAAAAAGCTGCGTTGCCTCCAGTCGTCCGCCTTTGACGCTGTCAACGGAAGCTGCTGCCGGCGTGTCGGATATGTCCGCGCCGAGATCGCATCCCGTGACAGACAGGACGCACAGACCTGCGCTCAGCCAAACGGCCAGCATCCGGATGAGAACGGTTTTCTTCAGACATTTCATTGATGGAACCCTCCCGTGTGTTTGGTTCGTATAAGACGGTCAATCGTAATGTGAAGCCGTCAGCATGGCAACAGCCGAAGAACCAGACGCTGTCTGAACCTCTTCGGCTGTTTTTCTTACTTTTTCTTCTTTTTCCCGTTTTGTCCGGCTTTGCGGGATGGGGGCTGATTCGATTTGTTCCGATGGACGGTGGGGGAGCTGTTCCGGTTTTTTTGCTGTGCGGCTTTTTTCTTTTTCCCGGCAGCGAGTTGGTCGCTCACAAGGCTCTCGTACAGCCGCACAAACGCCATCAGAAGAAAAAGCGCAATGATGAGGTAGGGGACAGGTGCGGGAAATCCGGCGTAGACATTTTGTGAAAGGCCGAAAATCACCACGAAAACCATGATCGCATAAAATGCGGCGGACAGACCCGCGCGGCATTTGGCGTAGCGCTCTTTGATGGCATTCCATCCGGCTTCGGTCAGAAAGGGGCGTTTTTTGTTGTCGGACATGGCTGCTTCCTCCTTTTATTGCACACCCGGAAAGCCAAGCTGCATCAGCGCCTGATTGGCGGGAGGAAATCCGGCCTTGGCCGAACGGCGATACCAGCCCGCCGCCTGCGCGAGATCTTTTTCCACGCCCTGGCCGTTCTGGAAGAGGCTGCCGTAGACAAACTGCGCCTGTGCTTCGCCCGATTCCGCCGCAAAGCCGATGAGCTGAACCGCCTGCGCGATTTTTTCCCTGTCCTCTCCCGCGCCTGACATGATTTTCATGCCCAGAAAGAAGCAGGCGATGGGGTGGTCTTGTTTGGCGGCTGACCGGACATATTCGTCCGCCTTGCCGGAGTCCTTGGGTACGCCCACGCCGTTCTCATAGAGCAGCGCCAGACGGAACATGGCGTCAGCATCCCCCAGTTGCGCCGCCTTGTCGAGAAGTACGGCTCCTTTGGACGGGTCTTTTTCCAGACCGCACAGACCGTTCAGGTGGCAGACAGCTATCTTATACGTCGCGAGCGCGCAGCCCTTCTCCGCTGACTGTTCCCAATATTGCAGCGCCGCCTTGTCGTCCTTTGGCACACCCGTTCCGTTGAGCAGACAGGTGCCGTATTCGCACAGCGCGTCCGCGTTCCCCCGATCGGCCGCTATCTTGACGATATACGCCCCTTCTTCGGGATCCTGCTCAAAATCATCGGTTCCGTTAAAGTAATGCTGTGCCAGTTCCAGCAGTTTTTCGTCTGTCATTGCTTCATAATCCATTGCCATGGTTGTTTGTCTCCCTTTGTGTGTGATTTTTGTTCTTGTTTTACTTTGCGCTTTTGATTATTTCTTGCAGTTCTTTCCAGTCGGCAATCTCGATTCCTCCGTCCGCTATCCGGCACTCCCGGTCATAGCGCAGACAGGCTTTATACCAGACCGCCGTCATGCCCGCAGAGGATGAACCCTCTATGTCCGGCACAAACTGGTCGCCGCAAAACCATACCCGATCGGCCGTTACGCTGGTTTTGGCAAGCGCCGCTTCAAAAATATGTCGGCTTGGTTTGCGGAACAGATAGTCGCACGAGGACATCACAAAGGCAAAGTCCGCGTTGGGAATGCATCCTTCGATCCTTCCGCGCAACGCTTCTCCGCAGAAGGAGAGGTTGCTCACCACTCCCGTGCGGATGCCTTCTTCCTTCAGAAAGTCCAGCAGGCCGCCAATGCCTTCGGTCGGCTGACAGGGATTCGCGGCGTTCCAGAAGGGAAGCTCCAGCTCCCGCAGATCGCAGTCGAATTTCACGCCATATCTGGCAAAAAGCCAGCGGTTGATGCTTGCCTCCGGCGTTTCGGTCAGCCGTTTATGCCGTGTGGCCGGGTCGAACCGACCCAGCTCGCGGTTGAGCGCTTCTACGTCACGCTGGAGCTGCGCGCCTGTCACACCGTTCGGATTGGCGGTCGCAAGGCGGAGAATGACGTCATATCCTTTCGCTCCGTCATATGCGCCTTCCGTGACCAGCGTCTGTCCGTAATCAAACAGCACAAACGACGGCTTCGCAGGTTTTTCCTTCATGCGGTTCCCCTCTCTCTACCGTGATTGAATATGATTATACCATAAATCTTTGGGTACGACAAGTCATATTGAAAAAAAATCGGGGAAATCAATGGATTTATCCCATCCGTTTTTCCTGATCAAAAAAGAAAAAACGGCAATCTCTGTCAGTTCTGATTATGACGCCCCGATTTCTGATGACATACAACATTGGTCAAGGCTTTTCTTTTATTTTTCCAGGGTTTTTGAATGAGTTAAGAAACTATGAACAAAGCGGCAAAAAACGACATTTGTTCATAAAATTTTAACTCGGTCAAAACCCTGAGAAAAACCCCATTTCAGCGATAAACTCACTGCAATACGGTCTTCCTATCGTTGGAAGGACCCTGCAAAAAAGATGCCGATCAGTTATTGTTATTCTTTGCGGTATTCAGCGACGAAATCAGAATCCGCTTGATCTCCAGACAGTCATTGATGAGGGAATTGCCTTCCGCTTCGGTGATGTATTCCGACAGTACAAGCAATCGAAGCCAGTATTCGGTTTCGGCTGTTTCCTTGAGGGATATTTGCAGCTTTGCGATGAAGTCTGCCTTGCTGATGCCGTATATGGCTTCGTTGGCATTGGCTCCGATAGATGTGCCGCTTCGGATGATCTGCTTTGAAATAACGGACTCATGCTTTTCTTTGAGAAGATACTGATAGAGTTTGACAATGCGTGAGGCGAATTGTATTGATTTTTCGAGAAGCGGGTTATCGTAGGGCATGGCTGATTCTCCTTGAAGGAAGAATGATTAAATGAAAAAATGAAAAGAAAAAAGAATAAAGAATAGAGAATAAAGAATAATACAGAAACGCCGACGGAGGTTATCTCTTTCACTTTCTTATTTATTCTTTATTACTTATTCTTTATTCTTTGAGCCGCGTCAGCGGCGTTTCTGGAAGGGTTGAACAAAAAAGATGCGGGTGGGTCGCACCTGCGCTTTTAGAAAAATAGGTTTGATTTGCGTCTTAGAATAGACTCGTCTGATCGGAACCTGTGGTTACTGTCTGAGGGACAATTTTCTTATACATTGCATAGGTTTCATCAGGACAAACGGAGAGCAGCTTTTCCAACTGGTTAAAATCTTTGATTACTGTCATTGCTTGTTTAGAAGCGAGGTATACCAATGTCGTTTTCTCTAAGGCGGTAAGCGTAATGATATTGCTCAGTGTGCCCTTGCTCATTCCGTCCCATATCATGAAGCCATAGTCGGCTTCATCCGCCATAGCGATATCTTTTTGACGTTGCAGTTCAAATCCTTTCAGATTGGCTCCATCAACATATCTTACCGTCCAATTGCCGACATTGTTTCTCGCCCTGCCGATACTTGAAAAGACCGTTACCCTGTCATATTTCAATTCTGCGTAAAATTGTTGTACAGAAGTGTCTATACCGTAACAATCACCCACCAGCACATCATATCCATTTTTATAGATGGAATACAGCCTCTCTTGCACAGACCGATCTAATTCAGTCAGCTTTCTTGCTCCGGCTATAAAGATCTTCATGGCATATCCCTTCTTTATTTCGTTTTTGCGATTGCCAGATAATAAACTTTATCGATCAGTTCGTCTTCTTTCAAAACCCGAACACATTCCGTCGCGGTTTCTCCCGTCGAGAAAAAATCATCTATCAATAGAATATTGCATTTCCGTTTGGCGTTCAACTTCTTTACTACCGTGCCGTGTAGATTCTTGCTCTGCTTATCCATATTTTTCGATTCCGCTGCCGACGTCTTCTCCAAAACTTCCTCTGTGTAAGGAAAGCCAAATCGACTTGCCATTCCGGAGGCTATCAGATAAACCGGCTGGGCTGTGCGGTCTTTGGTCGGCGGAACAGGGATCACCGCATCAATCGTTTTATCTGCAAGCCACTGTTTCAAAAAATCATAACAATAATCGACAATTCTCTCACTGGTATCAAAATGTCCGTTATACTTCATTGCGTGAAGCAGCTTTCCGATTTCGGTGTAGGTTGTATCAAATTGACGAAAACCAAACGGGTCTTCTCCGATATATCTGCTTGACACGCTGTAATTATCTATCACATAGCCTTCATCCCATATTCCAAAAATCTCTACAGGCATTTTTTTACACCTCATCTTCCTTTTTTCATATACTTCTCTATGAATTATTTTACCACAGGGCAACAACAAAAGCAAGGAGATTTGTATGAATTTGTTTTTCCTTGGTATCAGATTACTGTACTGTTTTTGTTATTATTTGTTCTTCCTGCGTTGCACTGCTGCAAAATCTTCCCTGCTGATAATAGGCTCATGATCGTTCTCGATAAAGAACATAGATCGCTCACCGTTGTTCTTCTTACGAACGCCAGTTAAGAAATCCTCCGTATAGGTCTTTTGCATCAGAACATCGCCTACATACTTTTCATTGCTCAGAATCCTGTCGATGGTGGACGTACTCCAAGTATCTTTCCCCGTTACGGTTCTGATGTGATGTTCTTCCAAGTATTTTTTGATTTTTCGCACGCCAAATCCCATAAGATACAATTCAAAAATCTTCCTGACAATAGCGGCTTCTTCCTCTACGATAATCAGATTGCCTTTGCTGTCTTTGGTATACCCCAAGAATCTGGTACAATTCAGGAATACTTTCCCGGATCGCATACTTTGCTGTATGCCCCATCTGATATTATCGCTCATAGCTTGACTTTCCTCCTGTGCAAATACCGCGTGCAGAGCCATTGCTGTGCTCATCTCACGGCTGAAATTATTAATTTGTTCCTTCTCAAATTCTATTTTGACGCCTAAATGAAAAAGCTCCATTGAGGCTGTCAATGTGTCCACAGTATTTCTTCCGAAACGACTGACCGATTTCGTGAGAATCAGGTCAATCAGTCCTGATCGACAATCTCGCATCATGCGATTGAATTCGGCTCGATCTCGTATGTTGATACCGGACGCTTTTTCACAGTAGATTTCTATCAATTCCCAATCCTCGTGCGATAGAATTAATGTTTTGTAGTATTCTGTTTGCAGTTCCAAACTGTTTTCCTGTTCGTCAGAGTCAGAACTCACGCGACAATATGCTGCCACCCTTAATTTGCTCATTACAATTCCTCATTCTGTGTAAAAGAAAAAAAACGCAGATTCTATATAAATCCGCATCTTAATATGATATTGTTATTATACACAAGAAAAAGCTACATTCATAGTGAAATGATCACTAAAAATGTAGCTTACAACTTGGTCGAGGTGACAGGACTCGAACCTGCGGCATCCTGGTCCCAAACCAGGCACTCTACCAAACTGAGTTACACCTCGTCATAAAGGTAGCTGTCCGAACGACAGCTTATAGATTATATCACAAAACTCCGGCATTGTCAATAACGTATCTAAAAATAAAAAATGCCGCTCGTACAGAATCCCAAAGAGAGGGACACGGAACAGGCGGCAAATTTATTGAATGGTTCAAAAAAGGGGAAAAAGATTATTTCACAGCGTCCTTAAAAGCCTTACCGGGCTTGAATGCGGGGACGGTGGTCTCAGGAATGGTCTGCTTTTCCTTAGTCGCGGGATTGATGTTGGTTCTCTCCTTATGCACTCTGGTCTCGAATGTACCAAAGCCGACGAGCTGAACCTTATCACCCTTAGCGAGCGTGCCGATCACTGTGTCAACCACAGCTGCAATTGCTTTCTCTGCGTCTTTTTTTGTGAGACCGGATTTTTCCGCAACGGCCTCGACCAATTCTGTTTTGTTCATTTGATTGTACCTCCATACGATGTTTTTGTTTTTCACACGTCTCAGTCTGCACAGATGAAACCGCACAAAAGAGTCATGCGATAACAGTCCGGTATTTTCAGGTCAATATTCCCCGACATTCGACGAACCTTTTCGTCAAGCAAATTCGCAATTCACACACATCCGACAGTGATGATGACAATCACCTGCCGCAAGCATGTACCCATATGCATACGCGGCTACGAAAAGGCAAGCCACGTGCAGACACCTGTCCTCGTCATAGAGAAACCGTCGCATCCGTTTACCAGACAGCAGCCGCATCGTGGTCAGCCGAATGCCGAAATCGTAAAGATCATTTGTCCCGTCGCATATGCCCTTGCCGATGTGCTGTCAGACAGCGGCTCCGCTTTTTCCTCCGGGTCACGCGCTGCGTGCTCCGCACAGTCAATCAACGGTTGCATCAGCAAGATTGCGCCGTTTCCTCGGAAACAATCCTCTGTCAGATTTCCACCCGGTCGAATAACGACCTCCGTCCCGCTCCGTAATTTTTCCCCTTCTCACGGATACGAACCGACAAGGTCGCCGATGTTTCGCTGCCCGTCGGCGGCTGTCAGAACACACCCTCCTCCTCCGGCCACCTGTACACGCACCGGTATACACCGTCCGTACCAAATCGTACGCATTGTCCGATCGCCGCACATAAGATAGCCTTGGATTATGGGTCGGTGTCTGTCACACCGTCAGCAGAAAAACAGTCCTTTTTACGAGTAATCATGTCTGCTTTTACATTTTATCAAATTAATTTCTTTTTTTCAAGTATATTTACAATTTTTTCTCCCTTTGGAAGCATTAAAATATCCTCTTTTGTCATTCCTTTGATCAAAAGTATGACAAAAGTGTAAACAACCATAGCCACAACAATCGCTGCCACCGTAATCAGGGCGCCAATGGCTCTGGAATCGGAGGGAATGATCATATGCAGCAGTCCGTTGGTCGCCCATGCGGACATGGCACAAAGAATCGCGGCAAAGAGAGGCTTCAAAAATGTCGTGACCAGATCGGGCTTGATTTTGGCTCTGCGGTAGAGGATAATCAGACTTGCCACCACGATGAAGATATAGCAGCTGATGGAACCGACAGGCGCACCCTTAATATTGATTTCGGGAATGCCGACCAGCGTGAAATTTAGCAGCAGTTTGATAGAAGCGCCGATCAGCATGAGGTAAACCGGCACTTTCTGACGGCCAACCGCCTGCAGCATGCTGTTGATGGGCGTAACCAGCGAGCCGAAAAGCACCATAACGCCCAGCACACGAAGCATCGGCACCGCGATGACAGCAGCCGGCTTACCGGGATAGAGCAGTTCAAGAATCGGGCCGGCAAGAGCGCAGATACCGAGTCCCGAGGGAAATCCGATCAGCACCGAGATCTTAACCACCGAATTGATACTGGAATGAATCTGGGATTTTTTGTGAATCGCCCATGCCGCTGCCAATGTCGGCAGCGCAGAAACGCCTAATGCCTGGGTAATATACGGCACCAGATTATAAAGATTGATGCCGAAATTGTAGGCGCCGTAGAGGAAGTTGGGAATTTTCTGATCGGTCACGCCGTTGAGAAGCTCGCCGTAAATGGCACGAAGCGCTGCGGGATTGATGCCGTCCAGACGGTTCTGGATGGTGATGGCGTCGATGACCTGCGTGACATTCAGAACCAGTACACCCATTGCGATGGGAATGCCGATGCTGAAGAAATTATGCAGGATATAGCCGCTTGTGCGAGGAGCAGGAGAAGCCGCCAGTTCTTCCTGCGTGATTTCGTCGCCACGGCTCCTGTGACGGATGACCAGATAAACCAGACCGAGCAGCGAACCGAGAGCAATGCCTGCGAGCGAACCGGCCGCCGCATAAGGATAGCTGGCAATATGCGCCTGTTCCAGCGTGTTGACGGTAACGCCGTAGGCTGTCAGGTTGGAATGGAAAGTATGTTCACCGTAAAGCATGATGCCCACGGCAAGTCCCAGTCCGATAAAGAGCTTGCCCAGCGCCTCGATCACCTGAGAGACTGCTGTAGGCGTCATATTCCGCAAGCCTTCATAATAGCCGCGGTAAGACGCCATCATGCAGCAGAAAAACACCGACGGGCTCATGGCAAGCACGCTGTAGATGGAATCGGGATCCACAAAATGGATATACACAAAGCCGCCTGCCGCCATGGCGATAAATCCGAGAATACCCGTAATCAGGAACACCCTCTGGGCGACACGGTGTACCTTTCGGGCGTCCTTGTAACGGCCCATCGCGATGTTTTCCGCCACCTGACGCGAGAGCGCCGACGGAAAGCCTGCCGCTGACAGCGTGTAAACAGGAAGATACAGCGCATAGGCCGCCGAAAAATAGCCCATACCCGCTTCCCCGATGACGTTGCCCAGCGGAATCTTGAAAATCGCGCCGATGACCTTTACCAGAATTGTGCCGAAGGTCAGAATCGCCGCCCCTTCCACCAGCGACTGTCCGCGAGAGCCGCCCATGCCCTTTCCTTTTTTCTTTTCGGACTTGGCTTCGCTCTGTTTCATTTTGCTTTCTGTCAAGATAACAGCTCCATTCTTTATTAAACTTTCATTATGACGCAACGGCTGTCCTCGCGGAAACCGACACTGCTATATATATATTCTCTCGCCGCGGCAATCTATACGGCCCAAAAGGAATTTTACAAAATAATTGTATAATCCGCGGGCAAAAAAGAAACGCAGCAGCACGAACCGCTGTGTTTCCTTTTATATATGGTTGCGATGACGGTGTACGCTTTGCAGACGCCGCATCCGCGGCAGCCGATCGTGCGTATCAGACGTTGTCAGCAGCGCCTTCGTCCCCGGAGGAAGTCTCCTGTGCGGTTTCGCTCTGTTCGTTCTGTTCGCTGTATTTCAGCTTCACGCCGCAATGCGAGCAGAAAAGTGCATTTTCGTCATTCTGACAGCCGCACACCGGACAGGGAGCCTTTTTACGCAGCACGTTGATTTTCTCATTGACCTCGTCCAATTTCTGATAGAGCGCGTCGATTTCCTCTACATGTTCCTCCAGCAGTCCCTTGACGCTGGTGTCCGATTTGATGGAATCATACACAAATCTGCCGAGCACTTCGTACTTCTTGGTGATCTCACTTTCCAGTTCCGCCGAATTGAGACGCAGTTTGGAAATGTCCACCAGACGTTCCGCTTTTTTTCCAACCGTCGCGGCGGCGGTTTTGGCATTGATGACAACTTCTTCAAAAACTCCCATGAAAACTCACTCAGCCTTTCTAAAAATAGTTGTTGCAGCGGACAGGCATGACCGCGCCATGGCTTATCCCGCTTTTCTCCATTATATGACATCTCGGTCAAATTGTCAATGCCTGCCCCAAAATATTCCTCATCCGAAGAATCCTCTCCCGTCTGCCCGTGTATAGACGGGAACAGATGGGGACAGACGGGAATTTTTTCGTAAATATATGAAAAAATTGTAAACAGATTCAAAATTCATATGCAATTTGCCTTTCATTCATAATTAAATAATTGACATTGAAACGATAAGTGAGTTATAATATGTTAAGCGTCATTTGTGACTGTGAAATCCGCAGAC
>CAMHAV010000029.1 GCA_946182865.1 uncultured Clostridia bacterium | reverse complement strand
GTTAGCGGTTAGCGGTTAGCGGTTAGCGGTTAGCGGTTAGCGGTTAGCGGTTAGCAGTTAGCGGTTAGCGATAAGCCGTTAGTTGTCAGCGGTAGCGGTAAGGCGAATACAAATGCACGCCTGTCTACACGCTGACGGCTAACAGCTAACGGCTAATGGCTAACGGCTGATTATTCCTTTGGTTCTTCGCTTTTGCCTGTGGCGGCGGGGCGGGAGGTGAGAAATTCGATGGTGCGTTCGATGGAAACTTTGGCTTCGGGGGAGAGGGGCTTGCCGGCGTTGCGGTAGTCAAACGCGTCGCGGAAAGCGGTGATGTCGGTTTGCAGGCTGTCGGCGTATTTCAACACCAGGCGGCGGGTGGCTTCCGCGAATGCGTCAAAATCCCTGCCGAGCGGCTTTTTGGCGGCTTGGATCATCATGCGGTAATGTGTCAGGCAGAGATAGGGCTGGGATTCATAGAGCTTGCGGAACTCCGGCTCGTTCTTATAATTCAGGCAGACGGTTTCGAGGGAACGCGCAAGGTGCGGTTCGATGTATTCGCAGACAAAGCAGCTTCCCTCCAGCTTTTCGATGGCTTCGAGTATCTTCTTGTCCGGCTTTTTCATGAGCATTTTTTCCCGCACTTCGGTCAGATGACTCTCCAGCGTGAGCGCCACCGGCAGACGGGCGCGTCCGGATGTGAGCATCATGCCGAAATGCCGCTCGCAGAAGCCCGCGCGGTTGGTTTCGATGCGGATATCGGGTTCCATCATCGCGGGGCCGGTGATGTAGTCGATATATTTGGCCTCGATGAGATTGCGCATGCGGCAGATGGGGCAGCCGTCATTCTGCTCAAACACTTCATTGACGGGAATCGTACAGATGTTTTCTTTCATGTTTTCTGAGTCAATCCTTTCCGTGTGAAATTACAGTTTGCGTATCATCGCGAGAAATTCGTCGATGTAATCGTCGGTCTGGGGACGGTTGTCCAGCATGATCGCGAGCAGGGCAAAGCTCTGGCGGTCGTCTCCGATGCCGAATTGCAGGGCGATTTCCACATCTCTGCCGCCGACGGTCGCGGAGCATTTGCAGTTGATGTAGATAGGACCCTTGCGGCTCTGGAAGGCTTCCCAATAGGGGTGGCGGCCGTCGCAGAGGGCGGTGAGCCGCTCCTCGATGGTCGCGCCACGGTCGCCGTAGAAGCAGCTGTTTTGCAGGCAGTCGGTCATATCCATCAGCGTGTCCTCACTGACGGCATACTCGCCGGTGACGGGCATTCTGACTGATGAATCAACGAATTCTGTGATATCCATAATAGGGAAACCTCCGGGAAAAATATTTACAAAATAGGATTTGCATAAAGTCCATACATATATTATAATGATAATCGAAAAACAAATCAACCCATTTTTTTGCAATATTCATAAAATATGGGAAAAAAACGGAAAGCAGGCGACGGACGATGATCACGAGGCGCAAGGGCAGTGTGATAGAGGCGGATATTCATGGCATGACGGCGGCACAGGCCCGTCGGGAACTGATCGGTCTGCTCGACCGCGTCGGCAAGGAGGTAACGGAGCTGCATGTGATTCACGGCTACCGCGGAGGGGACGCGCTCAGAGGCATGGTGCAGGGAAGCCTGAGCCACCCGAGAATTTCCTACAAGTGCCAGTCGCTGCTCAACGAGGGAGAAACCAAGATTTATCTGAAGAAAAAATAAAAAGATTATTTTGAATACTTTGACAGACATCATCCGCAAATCCCAGCAGCGCGACCCCAAGACGCTGGAAAACTGTAAAAAGAATTTCCTGCCCGAAAAGTATCTGGAGAAATACCTGAAAGTCGCGGACAACATGAGCGAACCCGTCATGAAAAACGTCACGTTCTCCATTTGCGCCAATGCCCTGTCCAAGGGACTGCCCACCGACGGTATGCGGATTTTGTATTTGTACGGCACCGGATCCAGCGAAATGCTCTCCCAGAAGTCGGTGAAGTTCCTGAAGAAATATTACCCGCAGGTCAGGCTTTTATGCAAAAAAGGCATGGGACACGCCGAACTGTTCTGTTACTATCCGCAGGAGTGGATCACAGCGGTCGATGCGTTCCTTGCCGAAAAGTAAAAAATAAAAAGTCGCCCATCGAAAGCCGCATACTTTCGATGGGCGATGATTTTTTGATAAGAAAAACTCACAGCGCAGCGGACAGGGACCAGAGATAGCCCGGCACCGCTACCAGCGCGAAGAAGGCCAGACTGATGAGGGTGAATACTTTAATGAAGGACATGCCTTTTTTCGGAAACTCCTTGACATACAGGCGGTAGTTGATGACCGAGGCGAGCGAGCCGATGAGAGAACAGAGTCCGGCTGTGTCCAGACCGTAAAGCAGCGCCCCGCGATTGACCGCGAAAGGATACAGCACAATGGCGGCCGGCACATTGGAGATCACCTGACTGAGCAGAATGCTGCCGACATATTCGTGATGCGCCACCGCGCCGCGTAAAAAAGCGGAGATGCTTTCGTTGGCGGCAATGGATGAGGAAAAGACGAAGAAGCACAGGAATGTGAGCAGCAGCACATAGTCGGTTTTGACCAGAATACTGCGGTCGATGACAAATACCGCCACTGCCACGATGAGCGCGATGCACGGCCAGAACGAGGTGCGGCTGACAATGGCGGCGATGACCAGCGCGAAGATACAGAGGTAGGCGATGCGGTGCGGCGCGCGCTGCGGCTCCCATTCGCCCGCGCAGGAAGCGTCCGCAATGCCTGTCTGCTCTTTGAGATGACGGCGGTAGGGAAAGAGTACAAATCCCACGAGAAGCACTGCGGAGAGAATCCAGAGGGGGAACATATAAGAGATGAAGTGCCACGCCGAAACGCCGGACTGTCCGTAGATGAAAAGATTCTGCGGACTGCCGAAAGGCGTGAGCAGCGACCCGCGTATCGCGGCGATGTTTTCCATTGAGAGAATGGGGAGAATGTACGGCTCCTTGTGACCCGCGCGAAAGAGGATAATCGTCAGCGGCACAAAAATAATGAGCGACACATCGTTGGTGACAAACATAGAGGTGAAAAACACCGAAAAGACCAGAAAGAGCGACAGCCCCGCCATGGAACGAATGCGGCCCGCCAGTTGGAGCAGTGGACGGAAGATGTTTTCCTTTTTGAAGCCTTCCAGCACGGTCAGCATCATGAAGAGCGTGCCGAGCGTGCGCCAGTCGATGTCGGACAGCAGTCTGATTGACGGCGGCGTGATCAGCAGAGAGAAGGCCGCTGCCGCCAATGATACGGCGAGCATGGGTTCTTTTTGGATGATTCTGAAAATTTTTTCCAATTTTTTCATAGCAGATACAAATCCTTTGTAATGAAAATCACGTTGAATGATGCAATGATGCTATCTATTATACATGACAGAGGATTTTTTGACAACTGATTTCTTAAAAAAATGAAACCGTTCCATCCCGTTTGTACATGATTTTGTAACATATTTATAAATATTCGGTTTAACCGCTTGCAAGGGTCTTGTCGTGTGATATACAATACATATATCGTAATATCGTCATCAGCAAACAACGGAGGAATGACAGAATGAATGCATTATGGCAGATGTTGAAGCAATCGGACAAACAGGAGAAGAAAGTCGAATATATCGAGCTGATCTATGACCTGATCTTTGTCTACATCATCGGGCGCAACAATTCCTTGCTTCACCACTTCGAGGGCGGATTTGTGGAACCGGGCATGTTTTTGTCCTATGTGATGTGTACGCTCGCGGTGATTCAGATCTGGACGTTTACCGCGTATTACATTAATCTGTACGGGAGGAACAGCGCGCGGGATCATGTGTTCCTGTTTGTGAATATGTTCCTGCTATACTTTGTGGCGGAGGGTACGCGGCAGGACTGGCAGGGGTACCACACGCAATACAATGTCGCGTGGGCGCTCATCCTTGTCAATGTCGGGCTGCAATATCTCATCGAGCGGCGCAATCATAGAGGAGAACCTCACCATATGGCGCGAACCGGACGCATGGCGGCGATTCTTTTTGTGGAGGCGGCGATTGTGGCGCTGTCGGTTCCCGTGTATGAAAAAACGGGAAACGCGTGGATGGCGCTGGCGGCGATTCTGTTCGGTATCGTTTCGGTTTCGCTCGCCGGTCGGAAAAGCTGCTCCAGTATGGTGGATTTTGCCCATCTGTCCGAACGCGTGATGCTCTATGTGGTCTTTACTTTTGGCGAAATGATCATCGCCATTGCCTCCTATTTTGAGGGGGAATTCAACGCAAGCAGCCTCTATTTTTCTGCCATGGCGTTTCTGATCGTCGTGGGACTGTTCCTCAGCTACGGCGTGGTCTATGACCATATCATAGATCGCGAAATGAAAACCAACGGCATCGGCTATATACTGCTTCATATTGTGATTATCTTTGCCCTCAACAACATCACCACTGCCTTCGAATTCATGCGGGAGGAAGAAGTTCGTCTGGTGCCGAAGATGGCGTTTCTGATCGGTTCGCTGGTTCTGTATTACGGATTTTTATTGGCCACATCCCGCTATGCCAAGCAGCGGTGCCGCGTGCGTCCCGGTTTTATCCTGACGATGGCGGCGGTGGGCGTGAGCTTTGCGGGGCTGATGCTTCTGTTTCGGTCGCAGATGGTTGTCAACATCGCGCTGACGGTGGCCTATGTATTTGGTATCTTTGCTTTTGTACATGTTTCGTCCAGGAAAATGGAAAGTGAGCCGGAAAAAACGGAATGAGAAAAACATAGGCGATTATAAATGTAAATGAGAATTTAGAGCGCTCGCAAGCTCGCTAAGATAATAGATAATAAAGAATAGATAATAGAAAAGGAGCGCTTGCGCGCTGAATATATAATTCAAGGCGCTCTGCGCCTTCCTTCTATCTATTCGTTATTATTTCTTATCTATTATCTATTATCTTAGCGCAGCTCCGCTGCGCGCTTAAATTCTCATTTGAAATAAAAAAACAGAAAAGGAGAATGCGATATGCATCTGAAAAAAGCGATTTCCGCGTTGTTGGCGCTGCTCATGGGGCTGCTGTCAGGCTGCGGCAAAAAAGAAACAGACAAACCGGTGTCTTCCTCCGACAAGACGGCAAGCACGGTTTCTTCTGAAAAGGTCACAAACGGCGTTGTGATTACCGCGCTGAATGTGGGCAAGGCGGATTGCTTTGTGATACAGTCCAAGAAATCCGTCACGATGATCGACACCGGCACGGAGGAATCTGCCAAAACGATTGAGAAATTTCTTGATGATAGCGGCATTACCCGTATTGACCTGTTGTTTATCTCCCATTATGACAGGGATCACGTGGGCGGCGCCGATCATATCATCAAGCACTATGAGGTGGGGCAGGTTTATGTCACTTCTTATGTGGCCAAAGAATCCGACGATATCGACGAGTACAACAAGGCGCTCAAAAAGAAAGGGTTGACCCCTGTTCCGGTGAGCAAGGAAATGAGCGTATCGGTGGACAGCGTGACATGGAACATGTATCCTCCGCAAAAGGATGATTACAAAAAGGACATCAGCAACAATTCTTCCATGGTGGTGCGGATGCGTTACGGCAAAGTGGCGGCGCTTTTCACGGGTGACGCACAAAAGGCGCGGATTTCCGAGCTTTTGAAGACAGACGGCCTGCAAAGCAACATCATCAAAATGCCGCACCACGGGGAATATGAAAAGAATATGGATGACCTGCTGGAACTGGTGAAGCCGCAGTACGCTATACTGACCGATTCAAAATCGCAGCCGGAGGACGACGAAACCATGGAAGTGCTGGAGAAATACAATGTAGAAGCCTATTGCACAAGAAACGGGAATATCACCGTGCGGACGGACGGCAAAAAAATCACCGTAACACAGGGTTGATTCTATAACAATAAATAGGAACAAAAAATTTACATTTCCTGCTTGTATTATGCCGGTTAGTTTGATATAATACATAATTAAAGATAAACGTATGGAGGTCATTGGTTATGACAAAAGTAGATATTTTTTCCGGCTTTTTAGGCGCGGGAAAAACCACCCTGATCAAAAAGCTCATTAAGGAAGCCTATCAGAATGAAATGCTGGTTCTCATTGAGAACGAGTTCGGACAGATCGGCATCGACGGCGGCTTTCTCAAGGAAGCGGGTATTGAGATCACCGAGATGAATTCCGGTTGCATTTGCTGCAGTCTGGTAGGCGATTTCGGCAAGGCGCTGAAGCAGGTCAAGGAGCAGTACAACCCCGACCGCATCATCATCGAGCCGTCGGGTGTGGGCAAGCTGAGCGACGTCATTCGTGCGGTGCAGGACGCCGACATCGAGGATCTGACGCTCAACGCTTTCACCACGGTCATTGACGCGTCCAAGTGCAAGATGTATATGAAGAATTTCGCGGAGTTTTACAGCAATCAGATCGAGTTCGCTTCGTCCATCGTGATGTCCCGCACATCGGACATCCGCGCTGACAAGCTCGACGAGGCGGTGGCCATCATCCGCTCACTCAATGCATCCGCGTCACTCATCACGACTCCTTGGGAGCAGGTGGACGGCAAGGTGATTCTCGAAACGATGGAGAAGCGCAACACCTTGGAGGCAGAGCTGGCGCATCTTCTGGAGGAACAGAAAGAGAAAGAAAAGCACCACCATCACGAGGATGGTGAGGAGTGCGACGATCCCGACTGCGAGTGCCACCATCATCACGACCATGACGACGACGAGGACGAGCATGAGCATCATCACCACCACCATCATCATGAGGACGGCGAGGAATGCGACGATCCCGACTGCGAATGCCACCATCATCACGATCATGACGATGATGAGGACGAGCAGCATCATCACCATCATGATGACGACGACGAGGATGAGCATGAGCATCATCACCATCACCACCATCACGAGGACGGCGAGGAGTGCGACGATCCTGATTGCGAGTGCCATCACCATCATGACCACGATCATGAGCATCATCACGGACACCACCATGCGGACGATGTGTTCACCAGTTGGGGCACCGAAACATCCACGCGCTTTACCGAGGGCTTTGTGGAGGACTGCCTTGACGAATTGATGACGGGACGCTACGGCATGATTCTCCGCGCCAAGGGTATTCTCCCGACTGCGGACGGGCAGTGGATCCACTTTGACTATGTTCCCGGCGAGAAAGAAATCCGTCTGGGTGCGGCCGACGTGATCGGCAAACTCTGCGTGATCGGCACCGGTCTTGACAAAAAGGGTCTGGCGGCGCTGTTCACCCCTGACAAGCAGTAATCCGATCTTTGATACTTTTCTACCATTTCATACAACCGTTTGCCTCTTTTTCCCTTTGCAGAAAAAGAGGCAAATCGTCTGAGGAAAGGAATGACGACACGACATGGATATTCCCGTGTATCTCTTTACCGGCTTTCTGGAGTCGGGCAAGACAAAGTTTATTCAGGAGACGCTTTGTGACAAGACCTTTTTTGAACAGGGCGATGAGCGCACGCTGGTCATTCTCTGTGAAGAAGGCGAAGTGGAACTGGAACCTGACCAGTTTTACTCCAAGGCGGTCTATATCGAAACCATCGACGAACAGCGCCGCCTGAACCCCGACAAATTTGAGGCGCTGCTTCGCAAGCACAACGCCAACCGCGTCATGATCGAATACAACGGCATGTGGCTGGTGTCCGATCTCTTTCAGGCGCTGCCCGAAAATTGGGTGATCTATCAGGAATTCCTGTTTGCCGACGCCAACACCATCGAGGTCTACAACGCCAATATGCGCAATCTGGTGGTGGATAAGCTCAACAGCTGCGATCTGGCGGTCTTTAACCGCTGCACGGACGCGACCGACCGCGAAGCGCTGCACAAGCTGGTGAGAGGTGTGAGCCGCCGCAGCGACATTGTATATGAAAAAACGGACGGGAGCGTGGCCTACGACGACATCGAGGATCCGCTGCCCTTTGACGTGGAAGCCCCCGTCATCGTAATCGGGGACGGGGACTACGCCCTGTTTTACCGCGATCTCTGCGAAAACACCATGCAGTACGACGGCAAGACCGTGACTTTCCTCGGCAGAGTGAGCAAGCGCACGGGACTGCCCAAGAACGGCTTCATCATCGGCCGTCCCATCATGACCTGCTGCGTGGAGGATATCCAGTTCAGCGGCATGTTCTGTGAGGACGGCGCGAAGGAGGTCATGGACGACACATGGGCGCGCATTACCGCCAGAATGTCCGTCAAAAACTGCAAGGTCTACGGTCGGAAAGGCCCCGTGCTTCACATGATCTCCGTCGAATCGGCACAGGCGCCCGAACAGCCGGTGGCGACCTTCTTTTAATGGAAGACAGGGGAGGAAAATCCTATGTTTTTGTCAATGCGAGAGGTCGCCGGGCTGCGCAAAAAAATCAGTCATGGTGAGAATTTGCCGGAGGACTTTCCTTTTGTCTATGCGATTTCCGAGGACAAACAACGATTGGTTGTCATACGCAAGTGCAGAATTGACAGAGAGGCCAGCGGAAAGTTGTCTCATTTTTTCCCTGACTCGGAGGGAACAGGGGACAACCAAATTGCCTGTATGATCATTGACAGCAACGGTATGACCTTTGGCTATCCCATACCCGACAGCTTTGAGGTGAAGTCGGCCGCTTTTGAAAACGGCGCATTACGGCTGGAAAGCTGCGATGGAAAAACCGTCATCTTTGAGAGTTTCCTGCCGTTTCCCTATGAACCGACCTCTTTATCTGAACTGGAAAGCAAATTTTATCAGGGGGATTATTTTCAATGCGATGATTCTTCCCGATCTAAGAAACGGGACAAAAGCAGAAAATCTTATATCTCTGTTTTGGGAGTTGGATGCCTGCTATTCAATTCTGCCGCTAAGCAGTTTGAAATCAGAAAAAACGGGATTGATTTTGTGGTGGATGATTTGCCGCAGGAAGATATGAAGAAAGCCAAGAAAAACCTTCAGCACGCATATAAGGAATTAAGCGCGACGGTGACAATGGCAAAATCATATGCCGCCAAAGCACTTTTGGCTACCAAAAATGAATCGTGGCTTCAGGAGAATGAATCGCCTTTGACGGAAAAAGAGTTTTCCGATCAAATGCAATTGGAATCTGTTGAAGTGGACGATGAAGAAATCTGCCTTGTTTTTAAGGATAATGATTTGTTCTGGGGACACTATATGGAAGTGAGGATGACAAACGACAATCATTTGATTTCCGCCGGAATCGTGGGATAACGCAATGTGCCTGACATCGGATAACGACAACAGCAGACAAAAAACACAGCCGCCGGGAGCGAGGAATTCGCTCCCGGCGGCTGCGTTTTGTAATGAAAATCAATACGTAAATCCGCTGTCCTCTCCGATGGGTCTTTCGAGCAGTTCGGGGTGGGCGAAAATGTGCTTCATGAGTTTGAGACTGCGGGCAAAGTAGAAGCCGTCGGCAATGCGTTCGTCGAGCGTCGCGCCGATATCCACCAGATCTCTGATCTGCTTGGAGCCGTCGGGCATGAGCACTTCTTCCTTATGCAGGGTGCCGATGGTGATCATGACGCTGTTGGTGCCGTAGTTATTGAGATGATGATAGACGGAGGGGCATTTGATGCTGCCGAGATTGCTGGTGAGTATGGTGGTATAGTTGGGGTCGCCCTCGGTGAGCGCCTTTGGATTGATACCCCAGAAATCCAGCCAGCGGATGATGCGGATGGCTACAATCAGCACGAAGCGGGGGAGGGCGGCGAATTTGTCGAGCAGCTCGTCGATGCCGCCGGTGGAGTGTTCACTTTTGCGCGTTTCCTTCACGTCGCCTACGATGCGCCGGCTGATGGTGTCGAGCGTGTCCTCGTCACCCGGTTTGAGCACCATGAGCGATTCCTCCGCGCCGTCGGCAAAACGACGCTTGACGACGAAGCTGATGGTGATTTCATCGCGTTCATACATGCGGTAGCCCTGAATGAAGCGGTTCATCAGGGGACGTTCTTTGACCATGCGCGCCATGCCCGTGACAGCGCAGTGAAAGAGCGTGGTCTTGTAGTCAGGATGCTCGGCGTTACGGCGTTCGAGATACGCTATCAGGTCGGTTGCGTCGATGGTATCATTCAGATATACCTCACAGTCGGTGCGTTTGGGCATGAGATAACCCATGACGGTTTGCAGACCGGGGGCTTTCACCCAGCGACCGTCGCGGCGGTCGCCCCATTTGCGCTTTTTCTTTTTTTCGGTTTTGCTCATAGCGTTCTCTCCTCGTTGGTGATAAAAATATTATAAAAAATATGTCTGCTCCTGCCGGAGGGCATGACAGGGAATATGAAATGTGTCGGTCATACGCGTTTCAAATGCCGTTGTATCGACCTGCATGGTCATCGGCGGGAAGCTGTTGTCATAATGATCCAGCAGCACCGATTTCGGGTGCAGCCGTCTGACCAGCGTTTCGCCCCACATCGGCAGGTCGCTCCTGCCCTGATAGGGCAGAATCAGCACGTCTGCGTCTGTCGGATAATTGGTGTGATCGTCAAGGCCCATGCTGCCCATAATCTGCACCCGTTTGCCGTTCGACGTGATCTCATAAAACAGGATTTCACCGTTTTCGGGATAGGCTTTGTTCCAGCGCAGAAGGCGAAGCATATGAGGCAGATGCCGCCACAGGGAGGGCTGCAAGACGGTTTGCAGAACGATGGGAAAATCAAACACGCAATGCCGCCCCTGATAGAGCCGCAGGGTAAAATCTCCCACGGTAAGCGTCTGACCCGGCGCGACAGTGTGGAGCTGTTGCTGTGAAATGCCGTGCCGCAGCAGCGTTTCACAGGGCGTTGCGGTCGCGTGAATGACCGTGTCGGTGGAAGCGTAAAGGGACGGAATCTGGAGGATGTGATCAAAGTGACCGTGTGTGACAAAGACGTCGTGCGCGGCGCGGAAATCTTCGGCATGGGAGACTTCTTCCCGTTCCGGATGGGAAGAAGAAAGCGGAATGCCGCCGAAAGGGTCAAACGCTATGACGGTGCCGTTTTCACGCAGCACCAGCGCGGCGGTACCGAACCATTGCAGCGTCATGCTGTCTGGGTTTCCTTCTCGGTGTTGGGTACGGACTTCTGTTCCTTGGCGTTTTCTTCCTCCTCCAGCAGGCGGTAGGCCACTTTGCCGACCAAGGTTTTGGGCAGCTCTTTGCGGAATTCGATTTCACGCGGCAGCGCGTATTTGGCGACGTGCAGGCGGAGCTGCTCCATGATGCGTTCGCGCAGCTCGTCGCTCGGTTCCACGCCTTCGGCCGGCACGATGAAGGCTTTGACGCGGTGCATCCGGCGGGGGTCCTTTACGCCGATCACGCAGCTGTAGGAAACTTCCTCGCAGCCGTCAATGATGTTCTCAATGGTGGCGGGATAGACATTGTAGCCGTTGGTGATGATGAGGCGTTTGAGCCGCTGGCGGAAGTAGACAAATCCGTCCTCGTCCATATAGCCTAAATCGCCTGTGTAGAGCCATGTGTCGCCGTCGGAGAGCACCCGCAGCGTCTTGGCGGTTTCTTCGGGGTTTTTGAGATAGCCGAGCATGACAGTGGGGCCTTTCAGGATGATTTCGCCCTCCTCACCGGCCGGAAGCAGTTCGTCGGTACCGGGACGGACAATGCGGTAAACCGTGTCGGGGAAAGGAATGCCGATGCTGTTCTCGCGGTATTCGTCACGGGGAGTGAGGCAGCTTGCGGTGACGCATTCGGTCAGTCCGTAGCCTTCGCGCACCTGAATGGTTGCGCCGTGGTCTTTCAGAAACACGTCGATTTTCTTTTTGAGCTCTACCGACAGCGAGTCGCCGCCGCAGAACATGCCCATGAGAAAGTCCATGCGGAGTCCGTCAAGCTGCGGCATATGCAGCAGCGCCTCGAAAATCGTGGGAACGCCCGCAATGAAATTGGGTTTCTTGCGGCGCAGCGTGGAGGCATAGCTCTTGTTGTTGAAAGTGGGCATGAGAATGCAGCACGCGCCGTGAATAAAGACGGTATGTAAGTTAATGCCCAGACCGAAGCCGTGAAAGAGCGGCATACAACTCAGCATTTTCAACCCTTTGCTGAATTCTCCTCCGAAAGCCTCGCGCGCCTGCATGGCGCAGGCGTTAAAATTCAGATCGGTCAGGCAGATGCCTTTGGGACTGCCGCAGGTGCCGCCGCTGTAGAGTATGACGGCGGTGCGCTGCCTGTCAAAGGTCGGTTCGGGCAGCGTCACATCCGCCTTGTCGCCGCGTTTGAGAAACTTTGTCCACAAAAGATGGGGCGCACGGGGAAATTTTAAATAATCCCTGCCTTTTTTCAACAGGTAGACCGGCACAATGGGAAACGGGAGTTCTTCCTGCATACGGCAGGTGAGAATCGTGACAGGATGATTGACACCTGCCAGAGCCGCTTCGACCTTTTCGTAAAACAGGTCAACGGTCAGAATCATTTTGCTCTCGGAGATGTTGAGAAATCCCGTGATCTCGTTTTGCGCCGAGAGGGGATGCACCATGTTGGCGACAGCGCCGATGCGGTTGATGGCATAGAAGCAGACGAGCGCCTGCGGGGTATTGGGCATACAGATGGTCACCGCGTCCCCCGCGCCGATACCTGACGCGAGAAACGCCCTTGCCGCCCGTTCGATGCGCCTTATAAAGCTGCGGTAGGTGGTGACGCGGTCGTAAAACTCGTAAGCAGGCTCATCGGGATATTGCTGCGCTATGCGCCGCACCATCTGAAACATGGTGGCTTCGGGATAATCTAAATGGTCTTTTTGTCGGTAGTGTTCAGAATTATTCATCAAAATCGCTTCCAATTGTCAGAGATAAATAAAGTATACACCATATTTTCTAAATATGCAAGGAGAAAAATGCGACTCTTGACATATTCGCGCGATAAGTGTAAAATGTAATAGTTAATTGGGACGGTGGAGAATGGATTTGCCGTCTGCGGAAGAGGCGTTGGAGAATTTATGAAAAATAATGCGATTAAAAAGCAGATTGTCTGTTTTCTGTGCGTAGTGTGCGCTGTGGCATTGCTTGTGGGCTGCACATTGCCAACCTATAATTTGGCCATGGACGGCACGCCATCCCAGGGGCTTGACAAGTTTATGAGGGCTGTGATGGACGGGGAAAACGATAAGATCAGACAAATGCTCTATAATTACACATGGGACGCGGCATCTGTCTCTGACAGTGAATCCTTCGGGAAGAACGACAGAGCGGTTCTCGAATGTCTCCGAACCCGCCGAAGCTACCGTATTGCGGACGGTTCAGAGCGGACGGTTGACAGTCATCATGCAACTGTGGGAATGGAATACAGCACCTTTGATATCGGAAAATTTCAGGATGAGCTTTCTCGCAAGGTGGTGGCGGAGGTGCAGCGGCAACAGTTTGAAGGAACCGTTTTTGAAGAGACCAACGAGATTGACCCGATTGTGGAAGAAATCAAGTCGCAGCTGCTGGAGCAGCCGCAGCGATTTCAGACAACGGCGTCTTTTGACGTGGAGATGATCAGCCACCAAGGACGTTGGAAGGTCGTGCTGACAGACGAGCTTTACAGTGCGCTGACCGGATATGCCGTGTGAGGGAGATTGCCAGATGAATCAAAAGAAAATGCTCAGATTATCCGTTGCCG
Source organism: uncultured Clostridia bacterium (assembly GCA_946182865.1). Taxonomy (GTDB): domain Bacteria; phylum Bacillota; class Clostridia; order Oscillospirales; family Acutalibacteraceae; genus RUG762. The sequence continues at coordinate 13,502 of CAMHAV010000029.1, read as the reverse complement.
CCGTTTGTTTTTCCGTGGCAGCAGCGGTACTGCTGCCGTCTGACAGCAGAATCAGTCCGACCCAGGATTTTCTCGCCAAACGGTCGCTTTCGCAGGATGTGGAAAACGCGGTGCTTCATATGAGCGACGACATTTACGCGGAGGTTTTTTCTCTGCCCAAGGTCTATACGCTGCCATGGACGCTGGCGGTTCCTCCGCAGCCCAATCCCGACGGATACACGGAAGACACTTATCAGGACAAGACCATTACCGTGAAATGCTGGAGAGAAACCATTCAGCTTGCTTCCCAAAACAGAGTGTCGGCCAATTTTGCTGATATTACGGTGGCTCACCCCACGCAGCTTCGCACGGCGTTTGCGGGAGGCAGTTACGGCAATTCCAAGCGCGAATATACTTCGGTAATGGCGGCGGCCAACCATGCGGTTCTTGCCATCAATGCGGATTTTTACAATTGCCGTACAGAGGGCATTATTTTGCGCCAGAGTATTCTTTACCGCACGAAGCCGTTTGGAATTGATACGCTGCTGATTGATGAACATGGTAATTTTATTGTGATGGAGGATACCGAAATCATCAAGAGCCGCTTTCTTGAAAACAACCGGATCTATCAGGCGATTGCGTTTGGCCCGGTGTTGGTCAAGGACGGAAAAGCGGTGCATAAAAAAGTGAATCATTACAAGAGCGTCGCATGCGGACAGTATGCCAACAATCCACGGACGGCTATCGGCCAGCTCGGAGAACTGCATTATCTGGTGTGTACGGTGGACGGACGCTCCGATCTGTCGGCGGGATGCTCCACTAATGAAATGGCTGACATCATGGCACAGAAGAAGTGCGTGACGGCCTATAATCTTGACGGCGGTCAATCCACCGATATGGTTTTTCACGACAAGATTTACAACGCAGTTTCCAATGGCGGTGAACGCAGGCTGAGCGATATTATTTATTTTGCGACGGCGGTGCCGGAGGAAGAATGGCAGTAAAGGGTTTTACAGGAGGAGCGGCAGATGTCCGATCATATGATATTTCTGGATTTTGGCTTGTTTAGTGTTTATTGGTACGGCTTTATCATGGGAGTTACGGTGCTGCTGGCGACGGGTCTGTTTGTTCTGCTGCGCAGGATGCAGGGGGAAGAAGTCCAGCGCAGTCTGACGACGGCTTTGATGGCCATGCCCGCAGCGCTTTTGGGTGCGCGTGTGTTTTATTGCTGGTTTGCCAAGGCGCTGTTTTCCGGCGGCGCGTTGGAAATGATGAATCTTCTGACCGGAGGCTACGCGCTTTACGGGGCACTGCTGGGAATTCTGACCGTGATGGCGGTGCAGGGATTGCGTCACAGGACATCTGTTCTCACTATGCTGGATGCGGCTTGTCCTCCCGTGGCGCTGGCGATTGCCGTCGAAAGATGGACCGGGCTGGTTAACGGAAGTGATATCGGGTTTGCCGTTTCTTCTCCGTGGATTCAGCGGTTCCCTTTTTCTCTGCTGTCAGAAACCGATCAGGTGTATCATCTGTGGGTTGGTTTTTTTGAAGGCGTGACGGCAATGCTTCTCTTTTTGGTTCTTGCGGCGATCTATTGGATGAAGTATCGCGCGGAATGCAAGGGAATGCGCTGTGGAGACGTTGCTCTGCTGTTTATGATGATCTACGGCTTTTCGCAGTCCTTTTGGGAAAGTATGCGTGACGATTCGCTTTTTATGGTGACGCTGGGATTCGTGCGGATTAACCAGATCTTCAGCATTGTGATGGCACTGTCCGCCGTGATCTGGCTGATGGTCAGAAAATGTCAGCGCAGAGGTGTTTCGGCGGCTGACGCGGGAATGTGGACGCTCTGCGCGGCGGCGCTGGGAGTGGCAGTTTACTGCGAGTTCACGATGAACGCCGTGTCGATGACGAGAAATTACATCCTGCTGGGAGTTTCGTTGTCCGTTATGCTGATGCTGGGGATTTGTCTGATCAACGGAAGCCGGAAGGACGAAGCGGGCTGCACGCATGCGGCTGCCCTTGACCGGGAACCCCCCCGCAGTGATGCGGAACGCGGAGACGGTTCCGATAAAGCGGCGCCGGACGGTTTTGCTTCTATCGACGTCGACGCACTTGATCTGGACGAACTCAAATCACTGCGATGAAGACATGACGGAATGCCTTTTGAACGGAGATTCAAACGGAGATGAACCATTTGAAGAAAATAAGTGATGATAAAAAACAGCATACAAAGAGAAAAAAGGCGACGTTGCTTTCGCTGTTTGGACTGGCGGCGGCATGCGTCCTGTTTCTGTGTGCCTGCGAGGAAAAAAAGGGCCATACGGTTTCCGATGCTCCATCGCTCTCCGGCACAGATATTGTGATTAATGAAGTTCTTGCGTCCAACAGCCAGAGCGCCAAAGCGTATGACGGTCGGTATTATGACTGGGTGGAACTGTATAATCCTACGGCCAACGACGTTGCACTGGACGGTTATTATCTCTCTGACAGCATGGAAGAAATACAAAAGTATTCCCTCGACGGACAGCAGATTGTGTCTGGGGGATATCTGATCATTTATTGTTCGGGACTCAATATGACCGACCAGACGGGAATGGTACATACCAATTTTAAGCTGTCCGCCGTCAACGGTGAGACGATCTATCTTTCCAACGCGTCGTCGGTGTCCTCTGTGGCGGTTCCTCCTTCCAAGCCGGACGTATCTTACGGACTCGACCAGACCGGAAAGGAATATGTGTGGTATGATATTCCCACACCGGGAGAGAGGAATGTAGGCGCATCACAACTGTTGAAAAATTCGGTTGTCATCAATGAATACATGATTTCCAATACCTTTACCCTGTATGACTGTGAAGGCGATTACGGCGACTGGGTGGAGCTATACAATCCCGGCACCGAACCCGCCGATCTGAGCGGCTGCGGACTGACGGATGACGAGGGCGATCCGATGCGCTATGTGTTTCCCGAAGGAACGGTGATGGAACCCGACAGTTACCTGCTGCTCTTCTGCGACGGGAAGAATCAAACCGACAGCAGAGGCGTGCTTCATACCAATTTTTCCCTGAGTGTCGCGGACGGTTCGATTTCGCTGTTTACCCCTGACAGGGTTTTGTCCTGTCAGATGGATATCATCGAGCTTCCCGACAATATCTCCTGCGGAAGAGTGGAGGGAGAAGCGGAAATGAAGCTTTTTCCCCGCCCTACGCCGGGCAAGGCGAACACCACCAAATGGGCAGAGTTGTCGGCGCATGTTGTGCCGGACATCAACGACGGTGTACTGATCAGCGAAGCACTTTCGGCTTCGAGCGCTAAGAAGATCAAGTATAAAAAAGATTATATCGAAATCGCCAATATGACGAAGAATACGGTCAATCTGAGCGGCTATACTTTGTCACAGGAGCCGGGGAATGCGTTTTTTACCTTTCCCAATATCGAGCTTCAGCCGAAAGAATGCGTGGCTGTTTACTGTGACGGCCTGTCATCTGCCAAGGACAAGGATCATCTGCATGCGCCTATCAAGATCAAAACTTCCGGTGAGATTTTTTATCTGGCCAATGCCAAGGGGAAAATCTGCGATGTGTTTTCGTCAGGAAAAGGAAGAGACGGCATGTCGAGCGGACGGATTGGCAGAGATACCACGCAGCGCGTCTTTTTTGAGGAGCCGACCCCCGGCAAGGTGAATACCGGTCAATATTATACGACCTTTGCTCCGGTTCCCGAATTCAGTGTTGACGGCGGCGTCGTGAAAAGCGGTACCGCCGTCAAGCTTTTTGTTCCCGAGGGCTATACTATTGTGTATACCACTAACGGTTCGGAACCCACCCGTGCCTCCAAGGTGTATAAATCCCCCATCAAAATCAAAAAGAACACGGTGATACGGGCAGCGGCGTATGCCGAAAAGGCGGCTCTCAGTGAATGCGCCACACAGACCTATCTGATCAAAAATCCGCATACGATTCCCATTGTCTGTCTGTCCGGCAGAAAGGATGACCTGATTGGCAGCGGCGGCATTTTCAACAAGGTAGACAACTGGTCGGAATACAAGGTACACTTTGAATTTTTGGATGAAAGCGGCGCCAAGGGTGTGGAGTTTGAGTGCGGTGCGCGTCATTTCGGCGCCTATTCGCTGAAATACCCCCAGAAGGGCATCAAGCTGTCGCTGCGGGAAATTTACGGTCAGACGGAGATCAGTTATCCCTTTTTTAATGAAAATAAAAATGCCGCAACCACTTTTTCCACCTTGCTGCTGCGTCCCAGCGGTCAGGATCAGGATCGCGCCAAGCTCAGAGACGAGCTTATCCCCGCCATCATCCGCGGACAGATTGACATCGACTACCAGGAATACCGTGCCTGCGCGCTGTATGTGGATGCACAGTACTGGGGCTTGTATTACATTCGCGAACATCTTGGAGGCGAATATCTGGAAAAATACCACGGTTTTGAGGAAGGTACCTACGATCTTGTCAAATCTCAGCTGTTCGCGCAGGAAGGAAGTCTGACCGCCTATCAGAAGCTGACCCGCTTTTGCCAGACCAACGACCTGACCGTTAAGGAAAACTACGATTATATCTGTTCGGTGGTGGATATTGATTCTCTCATTCATTTCTGGACGCTGGAAACCTATTTCGGAAACTTCGATTCGGGTAATATCCGCTGCTATAAACCCAAAAAGGGCGGAAAATGGCGCTGGATGATCTATGATATGGATTGGGCCATGTTGAGCGAGAACGCGATGAGAAACAGAAACTACATCAATGAACATCTGCTCGACCCGGGAGGTCACGGCGCGGCTCATTTTGATAATTCCATTATCCGGAATCTTTTGAAAAATGAAGAATTCAGGGAGCGTTTTCTCACGCTGTACTGTTATCATGTGCAGTATACATTTGCGTCTGAAAGGACGGTGCCCATTCTCACGGCCATGGCGGACAACATTGACAATGAGATCAAGCTCAATCAGAATGTATGGGATAAGCCGAGGTATAAAGAGTGGAAGAAGAATTCCGTTCCTTTCCTGAAAAGATTTCTGGAGGAAAAGCCGGCAGTGGCATTCAAACAGCTTCAGCAAAGCTTTAAGCTCAAAGACAGTGATCTGGAGAAATACAAGGCGTTGGCGGAGCAATATAAAAACGAAAGAAACGCAGACACCGCATTTGTGAATTGATTTTGTGCTCTGTGCTGACGGAAGGCCCTTTCCCGGCTGTGTCGGGAAGGGGTTTTTCTGTCCGTCTGCAAAAAACAATATAGGCTTATATATTTCGACTGGCCCCATAGACGATATGCTTGGACATTGATCAGCATAAGTATGACATACCATCTCCGATTTGCCGTATCATCACTAAAACGCATCTACTATGTAATATCAAGTAGCAATATAGAAAATTTTCCCCCACCTTCCACCGCTTCGATTTTTTCCGATGCGCTCCGATGGCGCTCGATGAATTTCGATTTTTTCCGGCTGTTTTTACGGCGAATGTCCTTTCAAATCGCAGTTGATTTTCCGGAAATGGGGTGATATAATTGACCTCACCCCCCAAGGAACAGAAGAAGCAAAGGAATGAACCGTCATGAAAAACGCCATAATCATACTGGCACCCGATCACCTGCAAAACACGCTGCAAGAAGCCCATGCGTCCGGTGTGCTGCGCACCGTTTTCTTTCACCCGGATGACGGAGATCTTGTGGAGCAAATCGCCTGTCTCCAGCCGGACGTGGTGATGTTGGATCTCTTTCAGCCGCAAACCGACGCGGTAGAGGTCATCAAAGCCTACAACACGCTGCTGGGCGCAGCCAAGCCTTTTTTTGCGGTGCTCTGTCCTTTTGCCTCCGAACGGCTGCGCCGCGAACTCACCGCCTGCGGCGCGGACAGTTTGCTTTTTCCGCCGTTTGACCGACGGGCGCTCTCCGAACTCGTTGCCGCCGTTTGCCGCGACCGTTTTTCGCAGCGAAAAAACAAAGGACGCGACGGCATTGCCACCCTGCACAAAATCCACGGCAGCGCGGCACTCGATCTCTCGGATAAACGCGAACCGGAGCGTACGGTGAACCATGTGCTGCAAGAACTGGGCGTTCCGTCCAACAGCGCGGGCTATTACTTTCTGCGGCGGGCCATAGAACTGGCCGTACTGGACGAAAGCGTCATGCGTTCAGTGACGCACACCCTCTACCCGACCATTGCCGCGGAATTCGGCACCACGCCGTCCTGTGTAGACCGCCGCATCCGCCACACTGTCATCGGCGCGTTTGAGGTGGGCAACGCGAGCGTGATCGCCTCCTATTTCGGTCATACCATCGACAATCTGCGGGGTACTCCCTCCAACAGCGAATGCATCGCCCTGCTGGCCGACCGCATCCGCCTGACCGTCATGGCGGAGCAGGAAGAAACGGCAGTCATCTGACCACCCAAAAAGGGAAGTTTATTTTCTCTTTCAAAAGTGGAATGCATTTGTTAAAAATGGCAAAAAACACCGCCTGACGCCGTTTTGCGTGAAGAATTGTCATACGGTAAATTGTTAAATCTTTCCCGAAATTTGCAAAAAACATTGACAGCGCCCCCAAATCATCATATAATGGTAAGTAACGTGTGAATAAACTGTTGTAAGGTGCCGCGTGTGTCTTTTCAACGGACTCACATTGACATTATTTTTTTGGAGGTTTTATTTACTATGGCACGAGTTTATAACTTCTCAGCAGGTCCGTCCATGCTTCCCGAGGAAGTCCTCAAGCAGGCGGCAGACGAAATGCTCGATTATCAGGGCAGCGGTCAGTCCGTGATGGAGATGAGCCACCGCTCCAAGGTTTACGACAAGATCATCAAGGAAGCGGAAGCCGATCTTCGCGAAATCATGAATATCCCCGACAACTATAAGGTGCTCTTCCTGCAGGGCGGCGGTTCCACCCAGTTCGCCATGATTCCCATGAATCTCATGACCAAGAGCGGCAAGGCGGATTTCGTCATCACCGGCCAGTGGGCGAAGAAGGCCTATGAGGAAGCCTCCCGCTACGGCGAGGCCAAGGCGGTTGCCTCCTCCAAGGACAAGACTTTCTCCTACATTCCCAAGCTCAACAAGGATGACTTCACCCCCGACGCGGATTACTTCTACATCTGCCTCAACAACACCATCTACGGCACCAAATGGAATACGCTGCCCGAAACAGGCGACGTGCCGCTGGTAGCCGACATTTCCTCCAACATCCTCTCCGAGCCGATCGACGTGAGCAAATTCGGTCTGCTCTTTGCGGGCGCGCAGAAGAACGTCGCCTGCGCCGGCGTGACCATCGTCATCATCCGTGAAGACCTCATCGGCAACGCGATGGACATCACCCCCACCATGCTCAACTACAAGACCCACGCCGACGCGGATTCTCTCTACAACACGCCTCCCTGCTATGCCATCTACATCGCGGGTCTGGTGTTCAAGTGGATCAAGAAGCAGGGCGGTCTGGAAGCCATGAAGGCTGCCAACGAAAAGAAGGCCAAGCTGCTCTATGATTTCCTCGACAGCTCCAAGCTCTTCAAGGGTACCGTCGTTCCCGAAGACCGTTCGCTCATGAACGTTCCTTTCGTCACAGGCGACGCCGACCTCGACGCGAAGTTCGTCAAGGAATCCACCGAAGCCGGACTGGTCAACCTCAAGGGTCACCGTTCCGTGGGCGGCATGAGAGCCTCCATCTACAACGCCATGCCCTATGAAGGCGTTGTCGCGCTGGTTGACTTCATGAAGAAGTTCGAGGAAGAAAACAGCAAGTAATCGCCAAACCGCCAAATCTACCGATATTCCGGTATCAACGGGTGAATGGATTTGCTCTTATCTCTCACCGTCAATTACATCATCGAAACCAAGGACAGGGACGATTTCTTTGACTGCGGACGGCTCCGGCCGGATATACAGGCGCAGCTCGAAAGCCGCTTTCCCAAGCAAATCTCCCTTTCCCCGCAGGTTCGCGGTGAGCGCCACAGTCTGACACATATGCCGATGACCGAGGGACAAAACTTTGTCAGATGCGCCCTGTGCGGCAGACCTCTTTCCACCTCGGCCGCCCTGTATCTCGGACTGGACGCCGCCACCGCCATCGACGGTCAACCCTACTGCCCCTCCTGCGCCTATGATGTTAAACTCGACAGGCTGCGCGAATCGGCAGGCACATTTCACATCAATCCATCATTTTCCAACGGAGATGAATAACAATGGCAACTATTCTTACATTAAATAAAATCGCAAAGATCGGACTCGACCGCTTCGGTGAAGGCTACGCCTGCTCCGACAGCGCCGAGAATCCCGACGCAGTGCTGGTCCGCTCGGCGGCCATGCACGACATGGAGCTGCCCGAAAGCCTTCTCGCCATCGCAAGAGCGGGCGCGGGCGTCAACAACATTCCGCTTGACAAGTGCGCGGAAAAGGGCATCGTTGTCTTCAACACCCCCGGCGCGAACGCCAACGCCGTAGCCGAGCTGGTGCTGGGCGCGATGATCTTCTCTTCCAGAAACGTACTGGCCGCCACCGCGTGGGCGAAAACCCTCAAGGGCAACGGCGATCAGGTCGGCAAGATGGTGGAGAAGGGCAAGAGCCAGTTTGTCGGTCCCGAAATCAAGGGCAAGACCCTCGGCGTCATCGGTCTGGGCGCGATCGGCGGTCTGGTCGCCAACGATGCGGCCGCACTGGGCATGAACGTCATCGGCTATGATCCCTTCCTGTCGGTAGACGTGGCGCTGAGACTGTCTCGCAAGGTCAAGCTGGTCAAGGACATCAAGTCCATCTTTGAGCAGAGCGACATCATCACCATCCATGTCCCGCTCATTCCCGAGACAAAGAACATGGTCAACGCCGAATCCATCGCCACCATGAAGGACGGCGTGAGAATCCTGAACTTTGCCCGCGGCGGTCTGGTCAACAACGCCGACATCAAGGCGGCGCTCGCCAGCGGCAAGGTTTCCGGCTATGTCATCGACTTCCCGGATGACGAAGTGCTCGACGTGGACGGCATCGTTGCCATCCCCCACCTCGGCGCATCCACTCCCGAATCCGAGGACAACTGCGCCATGATGGCGGTCGATGAGGTCAAGAACTACCTCGAAAACGGCTCCATCCTCCACTCGGTCAACTACCCCGACATCGACGCGGGCGCAGTCGCCGCCAAGCGCGTCTGCGTGCTGCACAAGAATGTTCCCAACGTGCTGACCAAGCTCTCGGCCATCATTTCCAATGAAGGTCTGAACATCGAGAACATGCTCAGCAAGTCCAAGGGCGACTATGCCTACAGCATTCTCGACTTCGCGGGCGACATCAGCGACGCGGCCAAGGCTGCCTTTAACGAGGTAGAGGGCGTCATCCGCGTGAGATTCCTCGGCTGATTTTTCTTTAACAACACCTCGCTTTCATAAAACGGCTCTGTCTGATTATCACAGGATTCTCAGACGGGGCCGTTTTTTTCATGGAAAATTCTTGAAAAATTCAAAGATTATCCCAAGATCGGTCACGAAATCGGATTGCATTCCCGCTGCAAACGGAGTATAATGAAAAATAAAAAAAGGAGTCTGCAAATGGACAGAAAAAACTTCAATACCATCTTTCTGAGCATTGCGGCGGCGATTCTGTTTTTCTTCGCACTCTACCACATCGCGGAGATCTGGGGCTTTATTTATTCCTTCATCACCGCGCTCCAGCCGTTGTGGGTGGGCATGGTCTTTGCCTATCTGCTCTGCCCCGTGGCGGCGTTTTTTGAGCGGAAGTTCGCCAAGATCAAGCCCATCGCCCGCTTTGCCCGCGCTCTCTCGGTGCTGGTGACAAGCCTCGCTGTGCTGGCAGCCTTCGCCTTGTTGTGTACCATGCTGATACCGCAGCTCGTCACCAACGTCGCGGAACTCGCCGTCAACTTCCCGACCATGCTGGAAAAATGGATCGCGCAGCTGCAAGCCTATCTTGCCACCGACAGCGATCTGGCGACGGCGCTCAACGCCTTCATCGAACCGGCCAAAAACATGATGACCTCATGGGTCAAAAACAACTTCCTCGACACGGTCTACAGCCTTGCCAACAGCATTATGTCCATCGGCTCCGCCGTCATCAATGTCATCGTGGCGTTCATCATCACCATTTACCTGCTCTTTGACTATGAACGATACATAAGCCAATGCCGCAAGCTGTTCCACGCGGTCAGCAAGAACGAGCGCTTCAATCTCGCCGTTCATGAAACCATCGAGCAGGCCAACAAGACTTTCGGCGGCTTCATCACGGGGAAGCTGATCGACTCGCTAATCGTGGGCGTGATCTGCTTTATTGTCATGATGATTCTGGGCATGCCCTACGCGCTGCTGATCAGTGTAATCATCGGCGTGACCAATGTTATCCCCATGTTCGGCCCGTTTATCGGCGCCATTCCCAGCGCGTTCCTGCTGCTGCTGGTATCTCCCCAGAAATGCCTGATTTTCGTTATCTTTATCATCATTCTCCAGCAGATCGACGGCAACGTCATCGGCCCGCGCATCCTCGGCAATTCCACAGGACTCTCGGCGCTGTATGTGACCGTCGCCATTCTGATTTTCGGCAAGCTGTTCGGTTTTCTCGGCATGATCATCGGAGTGCCGCTCTTTGCCACCATCTATTACATGATCAAGCGTCTGGCGGAATATTCACTGAAACAGCGCGGGCTTCCCACGCGCACCTCCGCCTACCGCACCAAGAACGAGGAGAAAATCTTTGCGGAAGTGCGTGAGGTAATAGCGGAGGAAACCAAATCCAATACAGAAAAGACCTGATTTTTCTCAGTGCCGCGTATGTGACGAATACAATCACCTGCGCGGCTGTTTTTTATGGGAAAGGAAGCAACCGCCCCATTAATCTGAATATCCATCAACTGTAGACATTCTTTGGACTTGTTTTGCACTTGCCGTGTCAGCGGTATCTTGCGGGACACCAAATAACCTCGCAGATCATTTGTCTCCTTTCAATCGGTGTTCAGCATTCCAAGCCTCTTTTACCCCTATGAATGTATTCTCTCTTGATGATTCACTGCATTCTCCACACCGCCGTTTCCGGCGGTTTTTCTTTTGATCTGGCTTACACTCATTCAGGTGGCGGTTACGCCTTGTGCTATTTGTATTAAATGGAGTGTAAATGCAATGTCAGAATCTACAAAGCATAACAAGCGGCTGCTTACGCGAAAACACCTTGACGACAGAGGAAAACGAATAGCGCTGATTACTGCCATAATTCTGCTGCTTGCTGCATCGGCAGCAGCTCCGTTTTTGCTTAAATGGCGACAGAGTGAAATGCGGCGATACTCTGGTTCGGAGGTTAATTACGGAGTAAAGCTGCTGTATGATGCCGAAACATTGGGTGAATTCGAGGTGCGGGACTCATTTCTTGCCGAGGACGGAACCTATCGGGAACACATTGCAGGCAGGTACAGCTCGGAAATTCGACTGTGGCGCGACTTTGAGCGGCCAAAGCTGCCATGCCGTGAGGCGGCAAAAGAGAAATACCCTGACCTTACCGGGTACAGCGGAGGAAAGGTGCACAAGGACGTCATTTACTCAGAACGGTGCAGTTTTTCGACTGACGGAGAGGGCGGAGAAATTTTGCGGCATACATTCGTAATCGCCAGACGCGGCGGCTGGGATTATTATGTGGATATTTCTGTACCGGAGAATGAGATGAAATCCTGCTCGGATTATATCGACGGGATCGTAGATAATATGTATTTTCTTTCCTGACAATATCAAAGAAAGGTGATTATTCATGAAGAAACTGAGTACCCTGAATCCGGCTGTGTATGCAGTCGTCATATTTGCAATGGCCTTGCTGCTTGGCAGCGGAATCATTGCCGGATTAGAGAAATCGGCGCTGCTTTCTGTAAGCGCGGGAGAAAATGCCGGTGTCTCTGACGGAGATATGTCAAGTGAAAACAGAGATATTGTTTCACCCGGAGAAAAAAAGAGCAAAACGGTCTTTGTGAAAGGTGCAGCGCCAATTCGGGCCTACGCAGATCCTGCGCTTGCGAGCTTCCCCTTTACCACGAGGCATCTGTTGCAGATGGACGATGGCACGACGGTGACGACCGTTCCCGCTGAAACTGCGCTTACAGACGGCACCGTATATAATCTTAGTTCGGGCAGTGCGTTAAATACAATATCCGTCCCGCGCACCGATGAGGTGACAACCGGTACTCTTTATCAGGGGATTGATATGGAGATGTACTTTCACGGCGGATTGTCCAACAAAAGCACTGCCAATGTGAAGGATTTGACGGGGGAGGTCAAACTGCATCTCAGCGACGGCTCCGAAATTGAATGGAGCTGCCAAAATGCCAGATATACCACTGTCAACAACTTATACAAGCATTATTTCACGTTTAAATGGGACGATGTTCAGACCGTACTTGACGAGAAAAGCGCGTTGGTAACATCAATGGATATCAACGTTATTTACGGAATCAAAGCGCCAATCACATTTGAACTGATACGTCACGATTCTGATGCGGCAATCAGACTCGAATCGTTGAATCCGGACAATATCAGCGGCAGACTTTTCAATTCTGAAGTCTATGAGCGAAATAAGAATATCAGCGGCGACAAAAGTGTCAGTGTCGATGACATGAAGACGGGAATGTCATCAATGGAATTCTCCGGCACCGATGCCACCCTTTCGGGCGGGGCGATGGCGGATGAGAGATTTTATCTCTATGATTCGGGGTCCGGACATTCGATAAAGTCGGTAACAGCCAGAATAGGCTCCTCTGACGCTACTTCCGAATGCATCAGCTATGACAGCGACAGCGAACGATACATCGTCAAGATGAAGAACAACCTGATAATTAATGTGAATTCCGAGCCTCAGACCGTTCATAAGGTCACGGTAAAGGGAACTTCTGACGATTTCAGCCTGTATTCCGTTGCAGTGGCCGACAGATTTGACAGTGGTACAAAAGACTGGTACAGCAACGAAGCGAGAAATATGAGATACGCTAATCAGTCCTGTACCGACGTACTGACCAACGGTAACTTCTATAAAAGAGTTAAGGATAACGGCTTCACATCTTCCGACGGCAAGACCGTGAGCTTCGTCAACTATCATGTCAACAACAACGTCAATTGGTACATGTCACTTATCGCTTACGGAACCATACCCGACAGCAGTCTTTCTGTTAATTCCGCTAATGATCAGTTCACAGCGATCTATGATGTTGTGATTACAAGAGACAGCGACGGCACTGATGTGACGGATCACCAACACCGACGACGATACCAAGACCAAGAGGTATGAAGCCGATCAGTTTGACGCGGCGGAATTTGACGGCACGGTTCCCGAAGCTCTCTTTGACAGCAGCCGCACCGCCACCGCCGTGGCTATGTGAGAAGCGGTGGAACCGGTGCATCCCACCTACACGGTGCATTATCAGTATGACGGCACCGTTCCCGCCGGAGCAAGCGAATTGCCCGGCGACGTCACCGGCAAGGAACCGGGCGACCCGATTACCGTCGCAGACCCCGCCACCGCACCGGAAGGCTATATCTTTGTCGG
>CAMHAV010000028.1 GCA_946182865.1 uncultured Clostridia bacterium | reverse complement strand
GATGCAGCTCTCCCAGCGGTCCCAGCTTCCGGCGCTCTCGTCAAAGCCGCTGACCGCCTCCCATGCGGCCAGATTGACCAGCGACGCGGAGGTAATGCATTCTGTGATCTCGGTGACGGGTTCCTCCCCGCCCTTGGTGCCGAGGTCGTGGTTTCTGTCCTTGATGACAGGGCAGAGCAGCCCCGCGTCCTCTGTGAGATGCTCCTCATAGGCGGCGATCATATCGGCGGGACAAACCGAGTCATGGTCTAAGGTCACCACATAGCCATAGCCGTCGTCGGCCGCACGGCGGCAAATCTGATTGAGCGCCTTGGCAATGCCGACATTGCTTTCATTGGCAATGAGGATCGTCTGGGGATACTGCGCCAGCAGCCGGGTGATCTCTTCCCGATTGTCGCTGCCGTTATCCACGCAGATGACGGCAGCGGCCTGCGGACAAATGGCTTCCAGATTTTCACGCAGTCTGTCCATATCGGGACGATACAGAACAATGCCTGCCGGAATATTCATGTATATTACAACCTTTGTTTTTTAATAGTATCAATAACAGCGGCACAGCACAGCCACCCAGTTGATGATATCCGCCGAGCGGATGCCGCAGCGGATCCGCTTGTCTCCCGCCAGCGCCAGCGTTTTGCCGATGGAATCACGATACCCCGCGATCTTCCGCGAAAGCTCGGACACATCGGAGGGCATGTCGTCGGCGTACACTTTGAGCAGTTCTTTCACCTGATTGTAACGCCTGTCACGGAAGCGGCCGAATACATTGGTCACCGACTCCGCACGCGTCCAAAAGCCCTTGCCGTGTTCGGTCACCGTGCCGGTGTGTCTCCGGAAAGAAATGCGGCTTTCGGGGTCAAAAACCACCTGACCGCCGCAGGCAAGACAGATATAGTAAACCGCCGCGTCGTGGCTGAAAAGATTGCCCATTTCCGGCGAAATGCGGAAACGGCGGCATTGAGCGGCCAGTCCCCTGTCAAACACCATCGTGCAGCCGGCAATTCTCTGGCGCGAAAGCGCCGCGCCGTAGTCGGTTCTCAGACCGGGGAATGTATTGTTATACATAAACTGCAAATTCTCATCCACCACACGCAGTCCCGAAGCATACAGCTTCACGCTGCCCTCCGTCTGCTCCAGCCATTCCACAGCGTGAGACAGCTTGTCGGCATCCCACACGTCATCCTGGTCGGAAAAGGCGTAGTAATCATATGTATCGTCAGATTCCAGCAGCATATTGTAAAAACTGCATCGGAACCCGATATTTTCTCCATACACACAGCGGACATTGGCATTGACTGCCTGTATGTCTTTCATAATGCCCGGCGTGCCGTCCTGTGAACCGTCGTCGCGGATGAGCAGCGTTACCTCCACACCCGTCTGCGCCAGAATGCTTTCCACCTGCTCACGGAGATACCGTTCGCCGTTGTAGGCAGATAAAATCACACATACTCTTTTCATTGGCGCTCCTTCTTGATGTTCTTGCGGAAAACCATCGGGCGGATTTTATTGTACAGCACCGATACCAGCAGAATCATGAGCGGCCGGGGCAGCACATGACAGATGTTGGCAAAAATACGGGTACTCTTTTTTCGGGTGCTTTCCTTGAGCGGCGCATCCTTCCAGGGAGTCAGCGCTTTGTATTTGAGATAGGCATCCTTGTGGGGATGATCGCTGTCCTCCACCCACGGACGGCGGTTGACATAAAAGTTGCCCGTGTAGTGGGTGATGACGGGATGCAGCCGTGCGTCGTAAAACTCTTCCTTGCTGTAGGAAAAATGCAGGGGATGACGCAGGCGCATCAGTTCCTTATATTCAAACAGATAGACCAGAGAGTTGACGTTATACTTCTGCGGCAAAATCTTCACCTTTCCGCAAAAGGCGGAATTCAGGATGGTCTGGTCATTGAAAACAAAGTAACCGTTGTTTTCATACACCATCTTCAAAAAGAGTTGGGTGACGTTGTCCTCTCTCCACTTTTTGAGATTAAAGAGCAGCATGCCCGCGTTGCAGTAAACGCCGTCGCCTGTCATATCCACGATACCGCGATATTCGCGGCTGAGACAGTCGTCCACGCCTGCCATGTAATATCCTGTCAGATCGGTGTTCCACAGATCGTCCAGTTTTTCTTCAATGACGGTGTCCGAATCAAGATACAGCACCTTGTCTACCGTTTCCGGCACGTATTCCGTCAAAAACAGACGGTTGTAGCCGAATCCCAGCCAGCCCTTTTTGCTGGATTTCAGAGTAATATTGAGTTTTTTGGACCAGTTAGGCATCTTCATAAACGCAATCGTCCGCCCATATGACTCCGCCAACTGCTGCAGCTTGCCCTTGTTCGCCTCGGACATGCCCTTTTCGATATACAAAACATGAATCTCTTCAAAATGTCGGTTGTTTTCAAACAGCGACGCGATGGAAACGCCTGTCACATCCGCAAAGGCATCACTGCTGTGATAGATTACATACATTAACTCTCACCTGCTGACTGTAGTTGATTGGTATGGTATCCTACGAAACGGTTCTCGATGGGAAGTATCAGTTCTTCGCGATCACGCGCATGGCTTTTTGAGCGTCTTCGGGGGTATAGCGATGTCTCAGTGCGTCGGGCATCTCCCGCAGAATTTGGTTGATCTCCACAAAAGACAGCCCGTATTGACTGCGGTAGCACAGCGCGTATTTGTAGGCCGTGCGGTAAAGCGCCGGCAGCAGCCGTGTCACGGAATAACCCCACAGGGCGGTGGACAAATGCCGATCGACGATCTCGCATATTTCCAGCACTTCTTCAAAATCGTAGTGTCCGCCGCGTGACGCGTTGAGATAGGGCGCAATCAGCTCGGTTTGCAAATTGCCCGCGCCCTGTCCCATGCCGATGGCACAGGCGTCCGCGATCAGCGTTCTTTCGGTTTCCACGCCGATAAAGGAAAGCACGTTGGCATAGGCGAGATTCATGTTGTTGTGCGCGTGGAAGCCGATGCTGATGGAGGGATCCAATCCCTGATCGTATTTGCGGAAGAACCTCATCACATCCTCGGTCTGCATATAGCCGTAACTGTCCACAAAATAGAGCGCATAGGCTCCCATTTTGTTGGCCCGGTCGATGATGAGATCAAGCTCTTCCTCGGTGTAGCGCATGGTGAGCATCGGCTGCACAAAAACCTTGTAGCCCTTGGCCGCCAGTCCCGCGCAGAAATCCAGCGATTTCTGCAATTCGGAATAACGGATGATCACACGCAGACCGTCCACCAAATCAGGGTTCCAGTCGGGAATATCCTCCATCGGCGTATCGGGGCCGCGAAAGAGTCCCACATACAGGCGGCTGCGGTCGCGGTCTTTGGGAATGACGGCGGAAACCGCCTCCACATTCTGATAAATGGCGTAGCCGCGCCTGTCGTCCTCGGTGATGTCAATGGAACCCAGTTCGATAATATCCAGCCCCGCGCGGTTGAGGTGGTAAGCCACCTGCTCCCGTTCTTCGGCCGTGAATCTGTCATCCGCGATTTTGTTTTTTAATGCGTCCTCCAACCCCAGACCGCCATCGCGCAGGGTACAGTCCAACAGTTTGATTTGCCCCATATTATTCCTCCCTATCTATGCCGCGCCGTGCGGCAAAACGCCGTCCTGCGCGTCCGCACAGTTCTTTTGCCGTAAGCGGCACCGCCACGCCCGCGAATGCGTACACCGCAAACAAAAGCGTTTTGAAAACAACGCTTTGCGTGAAGTAAAGCACAAAGGCGTGAATGCCCGTCAGCCAATGTCCCGTCACGATTTTATTTTGCAGCACCGTCACAACGAAAAACACATAGTAATGCCACTTCAAGACGGTCAGTGTGCGTTCCCCGACATACAAAACCAGCTTGGTGATCGCTTTGGACAGCGCATCCGCCGTCTCCAGCGTCATATAAATGCCCAGCAGATGCAACAGGGGAACGAGCAGGGGATTTCCCAGCCGCATCTGAATCATGTTGAAATCCACGTAGGACGCCGCGGCCGCCAGTACGCCGAAGCACGCGGCAGGCAGCGCATAGCGGCAAACCTCCCGATTAAAGCGTGACAGCCGTTCATACAGCCGGTACTTCCGGCAAAGCACGCCGAGATCAAAGACAAACAGTCCCAGCGCCACCAGAATATACGCCCGCAGCAATCCGCCGCGTGAGGGAAGCAGATAAGCGACCGCATACAGTACTAGTACGGCAACATGAATCACCGGCTCCGGCAGACGCAGCGAGATTTTGATTTTGGTGAGCAGGCAGAATCCCACGCTCACAAACATGAGAATCGGTAAAAACCACATCGGCGCCACGACGTCCTCCATCTTGACGCACAGCAGAATTTTCACCAGATATTTCAGAAAACCGACTGCCGACGTGAATCGGTCAGCCGGATCATACAGTCCGATACGGCAGAAAAACGGATGAAAGACCAGCGCAATGAGATTACAGGTCACAAACGGCAGGTAAAGCCCTTTGATCTTTTTGCCGATATAGCTGCGCACATTCTCCGCCGCGCTCTCCTTGAAGCAATAGCCCGACAGGAAGAAAAAGAGCGGCATGTGAAATAGATAAATCCACTGTCTGATGGGAAGCGACGGGACACAGTGTCCCACCACGACCAGACAAATGCCGAGTGCCTTGGCGGCGGTGACGTAATCCAGACGTCCCGCGCTCTTTTGTTTTAACTCCGGCATGACAGCGATTCCTCTCCGATTTCTTCGAGCAGACGGTTGAGCGAAGCGACCACTCTTTCGGGCAGCTCCACGCCGTTGGTCAGCGCGTCCTGACGGTAGGCCTCATTGATATCGCCCGGCGCCATGACAGCGTTGCCAGAGGCAGCAGTGCCTGCCGGGGCTGCCGCCGATTCCCGCACCCGTTTGAGATACGCGTCGGCTTCGTCGTAAAAGGACTCCCCGTACACGGTCTTTGGGTCGATGACTACCATCATATGCCCCACATTCATGCAGGCGTTGTCATCCGAATAAAACCGTCCCACGCCGTCAAGATACGCCGCGTGCGACAGCAGACCCGCCATCATGTCAATCGCCATCGAAAGACCGTAGCCCTTTGGCCCCGCCATGGGGAGAATGAGTCCCTTGACAGCTTCTTTGGGGTCGTTGGTGGGCTGACCGCTGCCGTCGGTGGCCCAGCCGAAAGGAATGGTGGCATCCCCGTTGTGAAGTGCCTGATTGATCTTGGACTTGGCAACGGCACTGGTTGCCATATCAAACAAAAAGGGCTTTTCGTGACGGGCGGGAATGCCAACCGCCAGCGGATTGGTGCCAAGCAGCTTTTCTCTGCCGCCCCACGGCGCCATCTGCGCCGGAGAATTGCAGGAGACATAGGAAATCATGCCCTGCTCCGCGGCGTATTTGACATAGCAGTAGGCGGCGCTGAAAGTGTTGGCATGATGACAGAACACCGCATACATGCCGCTTTCTCTCGCTTTTTCCACCGCCAGCCCCATCGCCTGCCATGCCGAAAGCATGCCGATCATATTGTGGGCATGGCATACCGCAAAGGCGGTTTTTTCGGTTTCCACCGTCAGCGACGCACCGATATCGTACCCATCGCGGCATTTTTTCAGATGCGCTTCCGTCATCGCCACGCCATGCGTGCCGATGCCCGCCAGTTCCGCCTCCATCAGGCAGTGCGTCACCACGGCGGCGTTTTCCTCCGCAAGCCCTGCCGATACAAACAGCTTTTGGAGCGCCGTTCTCAATTCGGATTCAGCAATCCTCAAAGCGCATCCCTCAATCTTTCAGAAATTCTTCGATCTGGCGGTCCATGCAGGCTCTCACGTCCCCGCCGTCCAGCCAGCACTTGCTCCACTCCACCACCTTGGCGATAGCGGTATCCAGATTCCAGCGCGGCTGCCAGTCAAAGGTGGCCTTGAGCTTGGAGCAGTCGAGCTTGAGGAAATTCGCCTCGTGCAGACCGTCATCGGAAGAACGGTCTATCCACTCCAGACCGTCCCCCCAGTGCTTCACAAAGAGATCCACCAGCGCACCGGTACGGAAGCAGTCGCGGTCGTCGGGGCCGACATTGTACCATCCCGCGTATTTTCTGTCTTCATACTGTGCGGCCGCAATCATCAGATAGGCATAGAGCGGCTCCAGCACATGCTCGTAGGGTCTGGTGGAGTAGGGATTTCTCACGATGATAGCCTCATGCTTCTGCGCGGCGCGGACGCAGTCGGGAATGATGCGGTCGTTGGCAAAATCGCCGCCGCCGATGACATTGCCCGCGCGTGCGGTGGAAACCGCCACGCGTCCGTCGGCAAAAAAGCTGTTTTTGTAGCTGTGGGTCACCAGTTCGGAGCAGGATTTGGAATTGGAATAGGGGTCGTACCCGTCCAGTTCCTCGTTCTCGCGGTAGCCCCATGGCCATTCTTTGTTGAGATACACCTTGTCTGTCGTCACATTGAGAAACGACACGACACAAGTGCTGTTGCGCACACATTCCAGAATATTGACGGTGCCCATCACGTTGGTTTCGTAGGTGTAGGCGGGATTTCTGTAGCTGTCGCGCACAATGGGCTGCGCCGCCAGATGCAGTACAATTTCCGGCTGCGCCTCGTCAAACGCCGCTTTGAGCTTGTCATAATCGCGGATATCCCCGATGACGGAGTGAACGTCGCCTGCAATACCCGCAATCTCAAACAGGGACGGCTGCGTGGGCGGCTCGAGCGAATAACCCGTCACCTCGGCGCCCGCATTGGACAGTATCTTGCACAGCCATGAGCCTTTGAAACCCGTGTGTCCCGTCACAAACACCTTTTTCCCTTTGTAAAAATTCAAATCCAACATTAGAAAACCCCCATTACAATCGTTTGCCGATTACTGTACATCTTCCCACTTCATCCATTCCGCACGCTTTTGCTTTACCAGATCGTCTAAAATCTTCTTTTCACGGGAATTATCCATGCATTGCCAATATCCCTTATAGCGGTATGCCATCAACTCTCCCTCACGCGCCAGCCGCTCCATAGGATCTCTCTCAAAAATGGTGTGATCGCCCTCGATATAATCAAATATAGCAGGTTCCAGCACCATGTAGCCGGCATTGATCGAAGAACCGTCCGCAATGTTTTTTTCACGAAACGATTTGACAGCATTGTTCGGTCCGATATCCAGCGCGCCCTTGTCCGGCTGAAGAATGACGGAAGTGAGCGTGCCGATTTTACCGTGCGAACGATGATATGCCAGCAACTCCTTAATATTGACGTCACATACGGCATCCCCATAGGTCATCATAAACGTCTCGTTGCCGACATACCGCTGTACACGCTTGATTCTGCCGCCGGTCATGGTGTCCAGTCCGGTATCCACGACCGTCACCTTCCAGGGTTCACAATGCTGATTATGAACTTTCATGCTATCTTTGCCCTGGGTAAAATCAAAGGTGATATCGCTGTTGTGCAGAAAATAATCCGCGAACCATTCCTTGATGAGGTGCTGCTTGTATCCGGCGCAAATGATAAACTCATTAAAGCCGTAGTAGGAATATTCCTTCATGATGTGCCAAAGGATAGGCTTATCGCCGATCTCCACCATCGGCTTGGGCTTGAACCGGGATTCTTCCGTAATTCTTGTTCCGTATCCGCCTGCCAGTATAACCACTTTCATGCTTATAAACCGCCTTTCTGCGAAAGGCACCGATGAGGTCATGAAACAAGTCAACGGAGCTTCCGCTAAAGAATAAAATGCGCTATAATGATAACTGTAGGTAGTCGGCATACTACAGAAACCGTGGAGGTGAGTGGCGGGGCTGTATAGCGGCGACCCCGCATGCTTATATGGTTCGACTGTCCGTAAAGGCATCAATGAATGGCGCATACCGTAGCTCGTAAACTTATCTCTTCCGAAGTTGACTCGATTTCGCCGGACAGTCAGTCCCTGCCGACCCTGCAAATAAAATTTGTAGGAGGAACTGAATGTTTAAAATTTGCAGAAAGAATTGTTGCGGTCTTGATGTTCACAAAACATGGATTTATGGTTGCATTGGTATTACCGATACCAACGGACGAACAGAGTATAAGCAAGCTCGCTTTTCTGCCTTTTCCAAAGGGTTGAAAGAGCTGTCTGACTGGCTTGCCAAATACGACTGCAAAGACGTTTGTATGGAATCTACCGGTAAATACTGGATTCCTGTTATGAACATCCTCGAAAAAACCTGTTTTGTAACTTTGTCACACCCAAAATATACAAAACCTCAAAAGGGTAACAAAACCGATCGCAAGGACGCCAAATGGATTTGTGACTTGTTCATGTGCGATATGGTGAAACCAAGCTTTATTCCTCCACCCGAAATTCGTCAATTGCGTGATTTAATGCGGTATCGTTTTAAACTTACCAATATGATCACAGGTGAAAAGAATCGTGCTCTTAATTGTTTGACAGTTTCCAATCTCAAACTTGATGATGTGTTCAGTGATGTCTTTGGCAAATCTTCCAGAGCAATTACCAATTATATACTGGAACACCCCGGCGAAACTTTTGATGTGGCTCCATTTGTCAACTGCCACTGTAAAACGCCTATTGAGGAGATACAGGCTGCTGTTGACGGAGCAATATCTAAGGAGCAGGCACTTAAGTTGCGCCAATGCCTCGCACACATTGATGAGCTTGATGCGCACAAATCAAAAATCGAACAAGAAATATTCTTGCTTGTTGAGCCTTACACTGCTGCCTTAGATTTGCTTCGCACTGTTCCGGGGCTTAACACCAATCCCATGACAGCTATTGCCATACTGTCCGAGATTGGTGCTGATATGTCGGTATTTCCTACATCGAAACATTTGACTTCTTGGGCGGGTTGTTGCCCTCGCAATGACAAGAGCGACAGAAAAATCAAATCTACTCGTATTTCCCGTGCCGGTTCTTATCTGAAGCCTGTTCTTGTGCAGATTGCCAACGCACTTATCAAATCTAAAAAGAACCCCGAATTTAAAGAAAGATATCGTCGCATTAAAGCCAGACGCGGTCACAAAAAGGCTATTATTGCCATTTGCCGTATGCTATTAACAGCTTTTTGGCATATTCTCTCTAATCTTGAACCCTATTCTCCCCATTGTTCTGCGTCTGAACGTGTTGTTGCATCTCACAAGGTCCTTACCACATCTCAGGCTCTCAATTTATTAAGGATTAGAGGGTATGTCATCAAAGATGACTTTCCTGTTATTACTTGATTGTGATTATTATTCGCTTTCTTGCCG
This sequence comes from uncultured Clostridia bacterium, assembly GCA_946182865.1. Classification (GTDB taxonomy): domain Bacteria; phylum Bacillota; class Clostridia; order Oscillospirales; family Acutalibacteraceae; genus RUG762. The sequence continues at coordinate 17,943 of CAMHAV010000028.1, read as the reverse complement.
TCTCCCTGACGGTCTTTTCAGTGTACCCTTTTTTAGCTGTCATCATAACTTCTTTGTTTCAAACTTCATCCTCCGTATTCTCTTCAGATTCATACCGAGATAAGCTTTAAACATCTCTTTTTATAAGCAAAAATGTGCCGGTTTTTTCCAACCGGAACCCCAAATCAGGGATAACACATTATTTTTCTCATTATATCATGTTCAAATGTAAAGGTCAAGTGATTTGTCTTGGTAAACCACCCCCGGCGTTTCCAAAAAAGCAACAGGCTTGTCTTTAAATTGTGTACAGATTGGTGATGGAACTATGGGTATTCGTCCAGTTTCGAGATATATTTCTATGTAATAAATCTTTTTAGGCGTACAGAGGCGCCAATGAATCTCACAGAATTTACAAGTTGCGGCTTGAAACGCAGAGACAGATGTGATATATCTGATTTGAAAACCAAAACAGGAAAGGAGCAGGTAATATGAGTAAAATTTACATTGTAGAGGACGACGCGGCACTCTGCCGCGAACTTTCGGAATTATTGCAAGACGCAGGCTATCAGACACAATCGCTGACCGATTTTGCCAACGCACGGGAGAACATTGTTGCTTCGGGCGCCGATCTGATACTGCTGGATATCAATATTCCCCATGGCAACGGGGAACTGCTGCTGAAACAGATTCGCCGCGAATGCGACACGCCTGTCATTATGGTGACGAGCCGCACCTCAGAGGCGGACGAGGTGCTTTCCATGAGCTACGGCGCGGACGATTACATCACCAAGCCCTATCACCCCGCCATTCTGCTGCTGCGCATTTCCGCCGTTCTCAAACGAAGTAAGGGACAACCGGGACAGCCGGTCAAATCCACCTATCGCGGTCTGACCATCAGTCTCGCCAAAGGAAGTCTTTCAGACGGCACACAGGAATTCATTTTCACCAAAAACGAAATGATCATCTTTTCGCTGCTGCTCGACAACCGCGGGCGCATCGTCACGCGTGACCAGATTATGACTGCGCTGTGGGACAACAACGAATTTGTCAACGACAATGCCCTGACCGTCAACATCAGCCGCCTGCGCGCCAAACTCGCGGAATGCGGGCTGGAAAATGCCATCGAGACCAGAAAAAAACAGGGGTATATTTTATTATGAATTTCCGGAACTATTTGACAGACAAATCCGCTTCGGTCGGTATTACATTCGGCGCATGGTGCGTGATACTTCTCTTTTTCGGCGCCTTTCGTACATCGGCGGAGGAAATCGTCATCATCAGCGTGATCTACTTTCTCGCCGCCTTTGGCCGCCTTTTGTACGAATATTTTCGCAAACGGCGTTTTTACAACGACCTGGTTGCCCGCTCCGGTCAGCTCGATCAAAAGTATCTCCTCTCCGAAATGCTCGAAACGCCGGATTTTTTTGAAGGCAAACTCATACACGAAGCGCTGCGGGAGGCCTGCGCCTCCATGTGCGAACAGGTCGCAGACTACCGCCGTGTGTCCGAGGAATTCCGCGAATATATCGAACTGTGGGTGCATGAGGTCAAACTGCCGCTTGCCAGCCTGATGCTGATGAGCCACAACAATCCGGCTACGGACGAGCGTTACACTGAGCAGTTGCATCGCATTGACGGATATATCGAAAATGTGCTGTTCTATGCCCGCAGCGAAAATGCGGAAAAGGATTACCTGATCAAGGAAGTGTCCCTTCAACGGGCCTTGGTCAACACCGCGCTGCGCTGCCGCAGCGAGCTTTTGCAGCACCGTGTCAACCTGCGGTCGGAGATTCCCGATGTAAACGTCACCACCGACGGCAAATGGCTGGAATATATTCTCGGACAGCTCATGGGCAACAGTCTGAAATATCTCTCACCCGACCGTGAACCGGAGATCTGTGTCTATACCGAAATCTTCCCCGACAAAATCATCCTTCATTTCCGCGACAACGGCATCGGCATTCCCGCCGCCGACCTGCCCCGCATCTTTGACAAATCCTTCACCGGCGAAAACGGGCGCATATACGCCAAATCCACCGGCATGGGACTCTATATCGTTCAAAATCTCTGCCTCCGTCTGGGGCACAGCATCCGCGCCGAATCGGTACAGGGACAGTTTACTGACATTGTCATCACCTTCGGACGGGATACGCTGACCCGCATAGAATAACGCAGATCACACCAATAGACAGAAAGGCCCGCGTTCCTGCCTGACAAAGCCTGAACGCGGGCCTTTCCATTTTATGTGTCTGTTTTCTCAGTGAGCTGTTAATGCGGCAAACTCCCTGACTTCCTCCGTCGTCAAGCCGGAATATTCGGCGATTTTGTCAATGGCCAGACCGTCCCGGAGCATGCGCAGAACATTCTTGATAGCCAGTTCTCTTGCTTTTTCCGCCGCGATGGCCAAGCCTTCCGCTTTGCCTTCCGCTTTGCCTTCCGCTTTACCTTCCGCTTTGCCTTCTGCAAAACCTTCGGCTTTTATTTCTTCCCAAATCTGACACATATGTGTTACCCCCTCGGTTTCTTCTTTAAAAAAGGTTGCCTTTTTCGCCAGATACGAATACTTCATATCACCCGGATTACTGCAATTAAAATCATGCATCAGCTTTCCAATCTGAGAATCATCTTCGTACTGGGCATTGACATAAATAATATGTGAGCCATCTTGAAATGCCTTGTAGGTTTCCTTCACGGTTCTGTCAATATGATAAATCGGCAAACCGTCGCCTATCACGTCTTTTTCCGTAATAAAAATCACGTAAGTTTCGGGAAGGTCTTCATAATTATCTGACGGAATTAAAATATGTCCGTCAATCAGACTGCTGTTGTAGCGGGCGCGCTTTGGCGTAGCGCCACTGCTGGCCCTTTGAATCTCAATGTCATATTTCACGCCGCAGCTATCGGTCGCAAACACATCAAGCACAACAGAACGTCCATGCAGATTTTTCATCGAGTACTGTGTGCGTGATTCCACCACCTGCAAATCGTCTTTGTCCAGCAAGATCCGCAGAATGAACGACGCGCCCTCCTTGTCGTCTCCAAAGCAAACCCTGAAAAAATCATCGTCCAAAAATCGGAGCTGCCGGATCCTTTCCAGATTCTTTTGTGTAAAGAACGTCTCTTTGTCAACCGGAGCGGTTTTACGGTCTTTCATCCTATTCACCTCTCAGTTTTATTCTATCACATTCCGGAGAAAAATGCAACTCATTCCTGAAAAAACGACGATGATACATGTTTCTCACGCCGTTTTTCCTTCCACTACCTTTCAAAAATGTAACCTTGTGTAAGATTGAACGCGCGACAAATATCATGTCAAGGGTTATAATAAACCCATCAAACCACACAGGAGGCTCAACCAAATGGCTCTTTTGGAAATCAAGAACATCGAAAAATACTACGGGAACAAATCCAGTCTGACCAAGGCAATTGACGACATCTCCTTCTCGGTGGAGGCGGGCGAATTTGTGGCGATCATGGGCGCGTCCGGCAGCGGCAAGACCACACTGCTCAACTGCGTCTCCACCATCGACCGCGTGACCGCAGGACACATCCTTCTGGACGGCACCGACGTCACGAAACTCAAAGGCAAAGCACTGGGACAATTCCGACGCGACAAACTGGGCTTTATCTTTCAGGATTTTAACCTGCTCGACACCCTGACCGCCTATGAAAACATCGCGCTGGCGCTTTCGGTGCAGCGCCGCCCCGTCAGACAGATCGACGAAGCCGTGAATACCATCGCCCGGCAGCTCGGCATTACGGACGTGCTGCAAAAGTATCCCTATCAGATGTCGGGCGGACAAAAGCAGCGCGTCGCTTCGGCCAGAGCGGTTGTCACCGAACCCAAACTGGTTCTGGCGGATGAACCGACGGGTGCGCTCGATTCCAAATCCGCGAGGCTGCTTCTCGACCGCTTCCACTACCTCAACCGCGAACACGGCGCGACCATCCTGATGGTAACGCACGATTCCTTCACGGCGAGCTGTGCCTCCCGCGTTCTGTTCATCAAAGATGGCAAAATCTTCAATGAAATCAGCCGGGGCGACGACAGCCGCAAGCGGTTCTTTGACAAGATTATTGACGTGGTTTCGCTGCTGGGAGGTGACGTAAGCGATGCTCTTTAAGATTTCGCTCAGCAACATCCGCAGGAGTTTCCGGGATTATACCATCTATTTCTTCACTCTCGTCATCGGCATTTCCGTTTTCTATGTCTTCAACGCCATCGGCACGCAGGCGGCCTATATGACCGTGACCAAGAGCCGGAGCGACATCATCGCATTGCTGAAGGATCTTCTCTCCGGCGTGAGTGTCTTTGTCTCGATCGTGCTGGGGCTGCTCATCGTTTACGCCAGCCGCTTCCTCATGAAGCGCCGCAAGCGCGAATTTGCCATTTACCTGACACTTGGCATGAGCAAAGGGACAATCTCCCTGCTGTTGCTGCTTGAAACACTGCTCATTGGCATGGGTTCGCTCGCTGCGGGACTGATCGCCGGTGTGGGATTGTCGCAGCTCATGAGCGCACTGGTGGCCAATCTGTTTGAAGCCGACATGAGCGCCTACCGCTTCACGCTGTCGGGCGAAGCAGTGGTGAAAACCATCCTCTGCTTTGGTATCACCTACCTGGTTGTCATGCTTTTCAACAGCTTTACCGTGGGGAAGTTCAAGCTGATTGACCTGATACAGTCAGACAAAAAAGCGGAAAGGCTGTATCTGAAAAATCCTGTGCTTTGCGGCGCGATATTCCTCGCCGCCTGCGCCGCGCTGGGATATGCCTACCGTACGGTAAGCAACGGCGCTGCTTACCTGCAGCCCACGGAATTCATGGTGACAGTGGGCGTCGGCGCCGTCGCTACCTTCCTGATCTTCTGGTCGGCGGCGGGACTGCTGCTGCGTCTGGCAATGGCCATGAAACCCATGTATTTCCGAGGGCTCAATGCTTTCACCTTCCGTCAGATCAGCAGCAAGATAAGCACAACAGTTGTCTCAATGACGGTCATCTGTCTCATGCTGTTTGTCACCATCTGCACGCTGTCGGCGGCGTTCTCCATCCGCAACTCGATGAATGATAACATCCGCTCCTTCTGCCCGGCAGATTTTGAGCTGGAATACGCCGGGGAACACTCAGAGGAAATTTCCGGAGAACCTTCCGGAGAAACCGAAAACGGGAAATGGCTCTATACAGATGTGGTGAAAAAATGCGATGCATATGACTATGACATTACCCAATATTTTTCGGAGTATGTTCATTTTCACACCTATACCGATTCTTCGTTCACTCTGGAAAAATCCTTAGGCGACAGCTTTAAGCAAATCGAAAACCAATACAGCTTTATCCGATACGATACACCGGAAGATATCGTCAGGCTCAGCGACTACAACGCCTTGATGCAGCTTTACGGCAGGGAATCGCTGACCTTGGAAAACGATGAATTTATAGTGGTATGCAATTTCCAGTCCATGAGGGACATTCGTGACGCCACATTGGCAAAAGGCACCGCGATGGAAATCTTGGGACATACACTCCGGTCAAAATATGACGAATGCCTTGACGGGTTTATTGATCTGACCTCCCAGCCTCTCAACGCGGGAATCTTTATTGTTCCCGACCGCATAGCGGATGAATCTTATGCCGATACAGATCTTCTGATTGGCAAGTATGCCGCGCAGACAGACGAGGAATATGCGGTCATCGAAGCGCGCATCCTCAAAGACTTTGACAATATGCGAGCGACATGGGCCAAAGAAAACGACGGCAGGAGAATCACAGTCAGCTACCGTCTTGACACCAAAACGAATATCGTGGAGGCGACTGTCGGACTGGGCGCTATCGTGACATTTCTCGGACTGTATATCGGTTTGGTTTTCCTGATCGCGTGCGGAGCGATTCTGGCCCTCAAAGAGCTTTCGGAAAGCGTGAACAGCCTCCCCCGCTACCTTATGCTGCGCAAGATCGGCGTGGAGGAACATGACATTTCCTGCTCTCTCTTTGTGCAGATCGGCATATTCTTCCTGCTGCCACTGCTGCTTGCTTGCCTGCACTCGGTCTTTGGCATGAAATTCGGCATGTATATGCTGGAAATGTTCGGCACCTCCAAACTCACCGAATCGGTACTCATCACTTCGCTCATGATTCTGCTGATTTACGGCGGCTATTTCCTGATTACCTACCTCAGCAGCAAAACCATTATCAAAGGGAATGATAGCGATTAGTACGGCAGAGTGAAAGACTTCAAAAAATGTAAGGAGATGGGAGTGAAGCGATTTTTACCCGGAAGATGGTGAAATATAAAAAAATGACTGCCATAAAAAACGAACCCTATCTTTTATCCGGATAATGTTCGTTTTTAACTGCCTCATTTCACACTGCTCACTCGTTAAGGGCTTGCAGGGAGGCAAGCTTGCGGTTGAATTCACGGGCAATGCGCCGCTCGTTGAGCCACATCACGAAATAGACAAAGACGAAAATGCAGGTAATTTCCCCCGCGACAATCCCCGCCATCATCGGCGTGAAGCGATTACCAACGGCAAAATTGACGCCGAATACCATGCCCTCGATGAGCAGCCATTGCAGCCCTATGCGAAAGAGCATTTCCCGCACGGACAGTTCTTTGCGCGACTCCGTCACCAGACCGGTCAGCACCGTCATCAGTCCGAACGCGGGCGGCACGAGATAGGCACTGAACGGCAGCCGGCTGTCGGGCAGCAGCCAGATGCCCAGCACACCCTCCGCCACGCACAGACCCGTGGTAATCACGCAGAAGGCGACCAGATAGCGGGTCAGAACACCGCCGATTCTGTGAAACAACATTCCAATCACCCTTTCTCCCCCATCACCCGCGCAATGACGGCAGGGGCATATTTGCGCCAGATGATCAGCTTCTCGCCGTTCTGCATATGGGCAGTGTAGCGCCCCGCCAGCGCCGGACTGATGCTGCCCAGCTTCATCAGGTTCAGCACCACCGATTTGGAGCAGCGGACGAAATAATAGTCCGCATAGGCCTTTTCCGCCTCATAAAGCCGCTGTTTGATTTCGTACACTTTCTTTTCGGTGCAAGCGAAGCATTTTTCATCCACCGCCTCAAAATAATACACATCTTCCAGCGGGATACGCTCCCTCTGTCCGCCGTCGGACAGTCCGAACAGTCCTTCTCCCTTGGCCAGCGCATAGGCGCGGATTTCCTCGATTTCCGGTGTGACGCGCACACATTCGATGACCACCTGCTCCTCCGAGAAATCGTCTATTTTCCTGATGGATACTTTCATGCCGTATTCTTTCCTTTGCTCTCAAACTGTCATCATGATACCACAGGCGCGGTCAAAAATCAATATTCTTCCGCGATGTCGAGCGGGGATTCGCCTTTGAGATAGTGGTCGAAATATTCTGTCACAATGCCGTTCACCGTGATAATACAATCCCGCGGGTCGCGGCTTCCCACGCCGAACAGGGGAGCCATGACGGGAGAAACAGTCGGCAGGTCGCAGAAATTCATGTGCGCTGCGTTCCGAAAGGTCACTTCCCGCGCGTCAGTGCCGTTCTTTACCACGTTAAAATTGACATATTCGCGGCTGCCGAACATTTGCTCCATGCCGCGTGAGGCAATCGAATCGGAATTGATATCGAGCAGCGGCAGCGGATAAGGCGTATTGCCGTAGGTAAAGCCGGTTTCATCCGTCCCCGTCAATTCTCCAAGCATCATGCCCTCCAACACGATCACCGCGTCAATATCATCGCGCTGCCGTCCCAAGGCTTCGCAAGCCGCGCCGCCCATCGAATGTCCGAAGAGTCCGATGTGCTGCGGGTCGATGCGGGCAAACACCTCCGCCTCATTTTTACCAGCGCGGTTCAGAATCATGTCCAGCACAAAATGCAGATCGTCGGTGCGGGTTTTCATCCACTCTTTGTAATACGCCAGCATTTCCTCATTGGTGTGGGTCAGCGGTCCGCTCATGGCAAGCTGCATGAAGGCTGGGTCCACCGTGGTCGTGACGCCGTCCGCGTCTTTGACAAACACGGCGTGATAGGGATGCGCCACCGCCGCCACCACATAGCCGTGGGAAGCCAGTTCGCGGCAGGTGGAGTCATTCGCGTCCATCGTCGCACAGGCGCCGTGAGAATACACCGCCAGCGGATAACGTCCCGCCGCTGCCGGATAGTAAAACTGCACGGTGATGCGCCGCTTTTCGCCGCTGTCTGCAAATGTCTCCGCGCGGCTCTCATCCGTCCATGTGTGCAGCGCGGTCTGAATCGGAAAATCGCCCGTCACGGATATCTCCTCAACCTGCGGAAACACAATCGCGGGCATCAGGAATGTCAGATACAGCCAAACGCTGCCAACAGTGCGCCAGACGCGGCGGGACGGCTGGGTGATTTCGCGTTCTCCCTTTTTGCGCAGGGAAAACAGCGAGACAAGCCCCATCACCATGAGCAGCCCAATGATACCCGCATACCGCGAAAAGCCTTGCAGCACACCGAGCAGCATCAGCAGGCTGAGAACCGCCGCCAGCCCGAAGCGCGCGGCTGTTTTGAGACGGTAATGGGTTGTTTTGCTCACCAAATCCCACACCAGAAATCCGATTTCCATAGCCGCCAGAACCGATAAAATCATTTTTGTCCACATCAGAATCAACCGTCCTTTCTGCCCCAAGTATAGCACAGCCTTTTTTTGACCGCAACCCCTCTATGGATAAAATGCGTCTGCCGTGGACGAAATACTTCATTCAACGTGAAGTGTGAAATGTGAAATGTGAAATGTTGCAAAGCTGTGATTTTTCACAATAAGCCGCACGGAAGACAAAACAAAACGGAGCGAACGCATGAAATCATGCGACCCGCTCCGTTTTCATTTTCATTTCACATTTCACACTTCACATTTCACGTTAAAACGCGATGTCCTTGTAGCTGATTTCTTCAATCTGTTCATCAAGAAACGCTGCGGCAACGCCGTTATCGTCGAGGTCTTCGCCGCCCCATATTCTGCTGAACAGCAGATAGACGCGTCTGCCATCCTCCTGCATATAGTCTTCCGGCACAACGATCATCTCCGGCGTGACCGCATGCAGCATCGCTTCACGCGTTTCGATCTCCGGCCACCACGCGGCGGATTCCTCCTCGTCATCGGGGCCGTAGCTGTCACGCTCTTCTTCATTGTAATAACGGAGCAGTTCGTCCAGCAGAAGCGGCTGCAAATCCTCCCACTTTGTCGCAAAGCGCCGATACGCTTTCCGCTGCACGCCGGCAATGCCGTCCTCTTCTTCGCCCTGTACTAGCAGTCCGACGGTATATTCTTTATCGCCGAATCTCAGCGGGATGTCGCGATACCAACCGTTCCAGTCATCTTGGCTATAGGTGATTTTGTCCAATGCATCTGCATTCATATTGCATCTTCCTTTGAAATAGTTACTTCTTTGTCGTGTTCGCGCCGAGTTCAATCGCGCTGATACCCGTGCGTACCAACTCCTTGATGCCGAAAGGTTTGAGCAGCGAGATAAAATTCTCGGTGCGGGCGGTGGTGTCTGTCAGTTCCAGCGTCAGGGAAGTGGCGGTCACGTCGATGATACGCGCGTGCATCAGCTCCGCCAGCGTCATGATTTCCTCGCGCTGTCTGGCGTTGCAGGAAACCTTCACCATCGTGAGTTCCCGCGCGATATACGCGCCCTCCTCCAGCACCTTGACCTTGATGGTGGGAATCAGCTTGTTGAGCTGTTTTTCCACCTGTTCCACACCGCTTTCGTCGCAGTCCACCGCAATGGTCATGCGGGAAATATCGGGATTCTCGGTGACGCCCACCGCGAGCGACTCAATATTGAAGCCGCGCCGCGCGATGAGTCCCGCGACTTTCGAGAGAACGCCGTAGTGATTCTGCACCAGAACCGTAATGGTATATCTCATAATGTCAGCGCCCCTTTCTCAGTCTTCCTGGCGGGAGGGGATGTCCTCCGCCACTTTGCAAACCAGCACATACGGCTCGCTGCTGCCCAGCATTCTGCCGATGGCTTCCGTCACCTTGCTGTCGTCGTCAATGCACTCCGCCGGAATGTCATAAGCCTGCGCCAGCTTGACGAAATCGGGCGAGCCGTCCAGCATAACGCCGGAATATCTGCCCTCATACAGCTTATCCTGCAACTCCCGTACCATGCCGAGGCGGTTGTTCTGCATGATGACCACTTTCACAGGCACATCATGCTGCTTGAGCGTGGCAAGCTCGCACATCATCATCTGGAAAGAGCCGTCGCCGCACACCGCGAACACCTGCCGCTGCGGCTTGGCGATTTTTGCGCCCAGCGCCGCGCCGAGGGAATAGCCCATCGTTCCCAGACCGCCGGAGGTGAGGAAACGTCCACCGCGGAAAGCGAAATTGTTGGCCGACCAGATCTGATTTTCTCCCACATCCGCGACCAGAATCGCCTTGCTGTGTTTGCTGACTTCCTCCGAAAGGGTGCGCATGAAGTTGCGCGGGTCAACCTGTCCGGGAATGCTCTCAAAGACAGGGGTATGCTCTGCTTTGCGCTGTTTCAGGTCGTCCACCCAGTCGGTATGCTTCATCTCGCCGCTTTTTTCGGTGATGTTTTTGAGCACGAGACGGATATCTCCGACAATAGGGATATCCGCTTTCATATTCTTGCCGATTTCGGCGGGGTCGATGTCAATGTGTATAATCTGCGCCTTTTTGGCGATCTGATCCGGCTTGGACATGGCTCTGTCACCCACACGCGCGCCGCAGAGAATGACCAGATCGGCGTGATGAATGGCGTAGTTGGCGGAATAAATGCCGTGCGTTCCCAACATGCCCATGTAAAGGGGATGCTCGGTAGGCATCATACCCACGCCCATGAGAGTGGAAACCACCGGAATATCCAGCTTCTCGGCAAATTTGAGAAGCTCTCTGCGGGACTGCGCCGAAACCACGCCGCCGCCTGCGCAGATCACGGGACGCTCCGCCCCGGCAATCGCCTCAAGCGCGCGCTTCATCTGGAGGGGATGTCCCTTGGTGCGCGGCTTGTAGCCGATGATATCCACGCTGTCGGGATAGACAAATTCGCCCTCAAATTCACGCTCCAGGGTATCCTGCGGTAGGTCGATCAGCACGGGGCCGGGTCTGCCCGTCGCGGCGATATGGAACGCCTCTTTGAGGATGGTGGGAAGTTCCTGCGTATCGGTGGCAAGATAGCTGTGCTTGGTAAAGGGTTCGCACGCGCCGGTGATATCCGCCTCCTGGAACACATCACGTCCCAGCAGGTCGGAGCGCACCTGTCCCGTCAGCGCCACCATGGGAATGGAATCCATGTAAGCGGTGGCAAGACCGGTGATCAGATTGGTCGCGCCGGGGCCGGAGGTGGTACAGCATACGCCCACCTTGCCCGAAGCGCGGGAATAGCCGCTTGCGGCGTGACCCGCGTTCTGCTCCTGACGAACGAGGACATGGCGGATGCTGCCGTCCTTGGCGAGTGCGTCATAAAACGGCGCGATGGTCGCGCCGGGATATCCGAATACAACAGAAACGCCCTCTTGCTTGAGACATTCGAGAACGATTTGGGCTCCTGTCATAAAAAATCAGCTCCTTTAACCGATGCATCCGTTTATACCGATTCATCGGATTATCATTAGTATATAATTATACACAGAAAAGGACGGTTTGGCAATAGAATTTTGTGGTATTCACAATATTTTCATATGTGAAAAGCCTCCAGGGCCGCGCTTAACGGGCCATCCGCGCCGCAATGACTTTCTGCGCCGCCAGATTTCCCTTTCGCCGTCGCAGGGTATCCAGCCGACGCGCACCGATGCGTTTATCCGCCGCGCGCAGAATATTCGCAAGTCCCCAGTAATCCTCCGCAAAATGCCGGGTCATGATTTCCTCCGCAGGGGTGTCGATATACGCCCGCAGGAGGTCGGAAATGGCAGATACATCGTTCGCATACGGATATCGCTGCACCCGCGCGTCAGGCGACAGGTTTTTCAGCTCTCCCCTGTCACTGACAAACTGCTTGGGATAATCAAAAATAATTTCCCCGTTCAAGGTAATCCAGTAGCGCGGCAGGTCGGCCGTTCCCCGCCGGCTGTCCATACGGTAAGCGGCACAGTGAATCTGAAAATCCAGCGTCGGGTCGATAATGGCGTATAATTGGCTTTGCAGCTTGCTCCAGCGTTTCAAGTTTTTTTACCTCCGCATTTTTCTTTTCAGTATAGCACCCCGCAGCGGCAATTGCAACCTGCCGGTTTATTTTTTTCTCTCGAAAAAATGATAACAACAGGTTGCAAACCGCGATAAAAATTGATACAATAAAACGCATTCCAATGAAATACAGACCATTTCTCCCTTGGCAAATCTTCACACTTACATTCTTGATTCAATGGAAGAAATTCAGGCCTACCTTAATGCGACTTATCCTGTGAAAGACAAGCCGTGGGACAAACTCAACGCTTTTTTCCTGTCGGAACTGACGGAAAACACGCCGTAAAATCGGCATGCTCGCGCGGACAATGGAATATCTGCCCTTTCATCAAGCGATGCGCAGAAGAAAAAGGCCGCTCCATGACAGACGCGGCCGAAATAATATGATTTTTTCAAAAACCTATCCTATAGGGGCTGTCGTACTAAAAAAGTGAGGCAGCTTCTTTTTGAAATGCCAAAAAACAGCCAGAGTCTGTACAATCCCTGACTGTTAGTATTAGTATGCAAAAATCAAGTTTCTGCTATCCGCTTTATCGTTATGATGTGTTTATTTACTCTGTATCACAAAATCAGGGCTGTCACGCAGGAAGTTATATTTCCCTTGTGCGACAGCCCCGTTTTGGCGTCAGGCTCGGTCAGATATGGCGGAAAACGGCGGTTACTGTGATAGTGCCATCGCGGATGTCAGCAAAGATGTCGCCGTGCATTTTATGCATGAGCTGCCGGCAGATGTAAAGCCCTAATCCGCTGCCCGAATGGGAGCCGACATTGGAACCGCGCCAGAAGCTGTCAAAGATATGGGGCAGTTCGCTTTGACGCAGCGTGCAGCCGGTGTTGCTCACAGAAAGCAGAGTGCAGTCGTCCTCTTCGGCAAAGGTTAGGGCAATGCGCTTGCCGTCACCGTATTTAATGGCGTTTTCCATGAGATTTTGCAGCACCTCCACGGCGCGGTCGGGATCGCCCTGCAACAGACAGTCGGAATAATCGTCCACATGGAATTCGGTTTGCAGCAATGCCAGTTTCTCGGTGTACAGTTCTTTGATCGGATTGACCAGGGAGGAAAGATAGAAATCTCCCTCGCTGACATCCAGAGGAAGGAAATCCTCATGGGAGGCTGTGATGATTTCATTGACTACTACTTTCCCAAATCATAAGACTATACAACGATTTGTTGATTTCTGTAATGCCTATATCGGTGCATACAAACTAATTTCGCTTCTTAAAGTATAGTCTTATAATAGCTAAAATAACACTATACTTTAAGAGCAATCATGTCCTTTTTGTCGAATAGAAATATCTCTATATTTCCAATGTAATAGGCTGAAAGGATCGCTTTGCATGATATTATCTCAGTATTCGAGCTGATTCATGCTATTTTCGCTTTGTTTTACTCTGTTTGTATAGTCTTATGGACTGGGAAAGTACTGATTGACATAGGCTTTGATTTCGTCACATTTCGCGATAATGTTCTGCGCCGCTTGCTTGGTCTTTTTTTCTTCGCGGTACAACCCCTTTTTCAGCCCTTTGGCATAGAGTTCGATGATTCCAAGAGGCGTTTTGATGTCGTGCGACAGCGAAAGCACCAGCGTTTTCTTTTCCTTTTGCAGGGAAAGCTCGGCCGCCTTCTGCTGCTCCAGCGTTTCGCGCAGCAAGTCGAGTCCCCAGATAAAGCGCCCGAAATAGCGGTCTTTGCTTTCTTTGAGCGGAAGCGTCAGGTTGCCTTTGGCCAGTTCATAGGGTACATCGCGCAGCTTGTCGAAAGGCTTTATAAGTTTTTCCCGAAGCACAAGCAGCAGGATTACCACCCCCAGCGCAGCCGCACAAAGGTTGAGATTGACAGTGAGCAGCGCGTGGGAATGCAGGGGAACAAACCGATAATCCAAGCGGTAGGTTGTCCCGTCGATGATGCGGATGACAGAATCGCTGTCGCCGTTGTAAAAGGAGGCGGCGTTGCTGTCATTCAGCGCTGTTACGCCTGTGACATATTCATACCCCGCAAGATCGAAAGGGGAGACAAAGCCGCTTTCCTCGATCTCATAGACGATGCGTCCCACCTCAACACGATAAGGACGACCCTTTTCGTCGTCCTTATCGGAAACAATAATGAAAAGATTGGCGCCAATGAAAATGACGGCCATGACGGCAACAATGGCTGCAAATAATTTCCGAAAGCTCTTCATGTCTTGTCATCATCACCTCTCATATCGGTAGCCCACGCCCCAGACCGTGACAATGTGCTGCGGATTTTTGGGGTCGGTTTCGATTTTTTGCCGCAGCCATTTGATGTGTACCGTAAGGGTCTGCTGCTCGGAAAAGCTGTCGAAGCCCCAGATCCGGTTGAAAAGGAAATCCTTGCTCAGCGTCTTTCCGGCGTTTTCCATCAGCAGGCAGAGCAGGTCAAATTCCTTCTGTGTCATTTCAAGCGGCGCGCCGTCTTTAAAGGCAACGCGCTTGTCCCTGTCGATTTTGAGGAAACCGTCGGAAAGCACGGAGGAGGAATAGCGGCGGGCGAAGATGCCTTTGATTTTGGCGAGAAGGATGTCGATGTCAAAGGGCTTTTCGATGTAATCATCCGCTCCGAGAAGCAGTCCGCTGAGCTGATCGTCCTTGTCGGTTCTGGCGCTGACAATGAAAATCGGGGTGTTGTCCGTCTCCCGGAGGCTCCGGCAGACGGCGAAGCCGTCCATGCCGGGCAGCATAATATCGAGTACCACCAGCTTCGCGCCGCCCGCGGCAAATGCCGTGAGCGCGCTTTCTCTGTCGGTGCAGTGCTTCACGGAATATCCTTCATTGCACAGAAACTCGCACAGCAGCCCGCCTAATTCCAGATTGTCCTCTACTACCAGAATATCAACCATGTTGGCAATACCCCCTTTTTCAGAAGTAGTGTGAAATGTGAAGTGTGAAATGTAAAAGTTATAAAGTCAGGTAAATACATTCAACGCCCTGGGCAAAAACCTCATTTATTCTTCATTTTTCAGTCTTACGTTTTCAGTTTTCATTTAGCGAGCGAATGCGAGCGCTCTTACCATCCTTGTTCCAGAAGCCAGTTGTTCAGGCTGCGTTCGCGGTCGCGCAGGTCGGAGGGCATTTCGTACTTACCTAAATGATACTCCCCTTTGATGTTGCCGTCAACAATAAACATGACGCGGGAGCATTTGGCGGCGACTTTCGCGTCGTGGGTGACGAGCATGATGGTGGTGCCTTCGTCGTTGATCCTGCGCAGTTCCTCCATGACCTCATCGGAACTCTGGCGGTTGAGCGCACCGGTCGGTTCATCGGCAAAGATCATTTTGGGGCTGTTGATCATGCTGCGGCAGATGCAGGCGCGCTGGAGCTGTCCGCCCGACACCTCATTGATGTCGTTGAGATAGCCGCCCGCGCCGCCTGTGCCTTCATCGGCATATTCGCCGGCAGTCTGCACCGTACAGTCGGGATAGAGTTTCTTGATGGTTTCCATGCGTTCGCTGCGTTCCGACGGGGAAGGATTGTCGTTGAATCTGATTTGAAAGGGATAAACGCCGTAAATATAGGTAAAGTCGTAGTGCTCGTCCTCATGGAACAGAATGCCTTCGCCTGTGCTGGTCATCGTCTGGATCAGGGCGGAAATGATGTAATCCTTGTCACCCTCGGGAGAAGTGATTGAAGCCTCTGTCGGCTAAATCTCTGGCGGAATCGGTTAATTTTTTCGCCGTACCGGTTACCGCTTCAAATCCTGGCTTCAATTTGTTTTTCAGCCGGTCGGCGAAGGAATCAACGGTATTTTTCACGGCTTTCAAACCGCTGTCGGCTGCTTCTCCGGCTTTACCAAGTTGTTCCACCTGATCGGCCGCAGACGCGGCGGCAGAATCCACCGTATTCAGCGTTCCCTGCACCGAATCGCCCGTCTGATCGAGTGACTGCATGGCTTCGGCGGTTTCGGCTGCCGCTTCGCTCAACGCCTGTGCGGCTTGTGCCGTGTCTTTTTGCTGTTCCGACAAATCCGCTGCACTGTCAGCCGCCGCCGTGATTTCCTTGCTCATGTTTTCCGAGGCAGTTGTTACCTCGTTCATCTCGGCGGTCATCGCGGCGCTGGATGCGGATGATTTCGCCGCAAGACGGTTGATATTCTCTATGATTTTCTGGAGATTGCTCTCCAGCATTTTGCCCAGAGCTTGCAGCTCCTTTATCAGCTCGTCATTTTCCAGCTTGGTGTCAATTTTAATGGAGCCGTCGTATTGTGCCAATGCGTTTCACCTTCCTTTTACGGCAAAAAGAAAAAGGCAAAATCATCGGCAACATAATGGCACTACTTGATTTTGTCGGTATTGATTTTTATTTCAAATTCACGTTTGCACTTTTTACCCTTGCAGCGGACAAAAACGCCCTTGCATACGGTTGTTTCATCGTACACAATGGGCATTTCATAGCCGCAGTGAGGGCATTTGATTTTGTGTTTGTTTTTTCGGGGCAGCATTACAACACCCCCGTGAGATCGCCGCCGTTCATCAGAGCCGCCGTAATGGCGTCGTTCTTCTCCTGCTCCGACCGGGGCAGCGGTAGGGCATAGCGCCTTTTCATTTTGCGATAGAAATCCTTTTGCCCGTCCGGAACGTCCGCAAGGTCGGTACCTCGGTAATCAATAATCCGGGAGAAAAGACAGTCCTGCGGCAGTGCCGACAGCAGTGCGCGGAATTGATACCAGTGCAGGCTTGCCGTCGTCAGATCCATGTGATAAGCCTGCATGAACGCCGCGTAAATGTAGGCACTGTCGTGCAGGAAAGAATAGACACGGTCCGTCGATTCCTGTTCACCGTCCTCGCCGTCCGGTTGTTCCGGCGGCTGACCGTGACGGTAATATGACAGTACCGCTTCCGTGATTTCTGCCGCCGGAACGGTTCTTGACAACCGTTCGATGTCCGGCAGGAGCTCACAAAAGAGCGATAACAAGGCGTTATCCCTCTCATGTTGTTGCCTGCCTGTCTCGCAAGGGTGACGATGTCGTTCTGCCAGTCTGCGGGGCGGTTGTCACCAAAGAAAACCGCCGCGTCTACACGCTTACCGATTTCTTCAATCACGCGGGGCTTGATTTCGCCGTAAAGGTCAACGCTTGCGTCGTCTCTCACACTGTCGGGAATCGGCACAATGACCGCCAGTTCGGCGGCGGTAAGAAATACGTTATCCCATGCCATCTGGGAAGTCTGCTTCATGCCGGTGTCGCCGTTCACCCAATAGGCGGTAGGCAGCATATTGGTGGAAAGTTTAACGCCTTATCCGGGGCATGACACAACTTAATTGTGAATGAAATATGTCGGGGTTTTAGGGCGCTCCCTAAAAAATCGAATTTGTGCTATACAAATTCAGTGCTTGCTATTTCAGTTTCGCATTCTGATGATAATGCTGTTTTCTCAAAATCAACTTTTCAAAAATACGTCTTTTTTGAGTAATTGCCCTTGCAAAATCCGTCCAATCTATCCAAAACAAGGCGTTTTTGAGTGCAACCTTGTCAGATTTTAACTTTCATTTTGGTTTCTGACAAGCTCACAAAACCGTCGCAAGCCGCCATTTTCCGCGCTTTTTTAACTTGCGAAAAACTCGAGGCTTGGTTGATTTTTCAGAATCTCCCAAAATCTAACAAGGACATTTTTGAGCATAATCCTGCTATCCTGTTGGTTGGGAGTTGGTTGGGAGTTGGTTGGGAGTTGGTTGGGAGTTGGTTGGGAGTTGTCTCATCAGCCGGAAAAGTTGTTTGATCCGGTTGTTTGATGAAAGTATCCGCGTACTCCTTCCAGAAGGAACATCTGCAATTGAT
>CAMHAV010000027.1 GCA_946182865.1 uncultured Clostridia bacterium | reverse complement strand
TACTCTTATTCCATTCAAAAGGGACAATTCTATTATACACTTTCTACAGAATTTGTCAACATATTTTTCGCAAAAAAACATGAAAAGTATGCGTGCGTGAGAAATGTGAAAATGAGGTGAAGCGGACGGCAGAACATGCTGCTTATGTGAAGCTTTTTTGGAGGAATTGCAGCAGGATGCGGAACCAGTGCTTGATGGATTCCATGTTGAATGAGAAAAAGCCTCCTAAAGAATGCAGGCAGATATAGGCAATCGCGGCAATCAGGGCGATCTGAAAAAGGGTTTCAAAGAGGCTGTTGTTGTAATTGTTCCGTGCGAAAGGGAGACGGTAATTTTTTTATACGGCCATAGGAGCTTGATGCCCGATGAAGTGGTCATATCCAGCAAAATATGTGTCAGCACGCCCAGTCCGAGCCACGGGTGAATGAATGTGGCCAGCGCCAGCATGAGCAATCCGTGTGTCGGCCCCCTGTGGGGCAGCAGGTAGGAGAAGAACCGTGCGTATTTTCCGAATATCGAGCGGTTGGTGTCTACATCGGGAAGTACCGAGCCGACCGTGACCAGCACCATCTGCGGAGCGGAGGCATGAAGGGCGAGTGCCAGACAAGCGCCGGCCAGCATATGCGTTCTGCCTGTCATTGGTTTCATCCTTTCATAAAAAAATAAATACACAGCGAAATCAACAGCAGCCGATCACGTGAGCAATTGCCACGCGGTCGGCTGGAGTATCAATTCTGATGAACTATAGAATCAGGTGTTTATCATTACAAGAAAAGAGATAAGCAATGAAATGACTGTTAATACAGTGAAAAAAACAACACAGTTTTTAATTGTCTCAATATGCCTCAATTCCTCTTTCTTATATGATAATTCTACATATTTAAGATATTCCTGTTTTTCGGAATCAGAAAAATGCTGATCTATTACGGTATAAAACTCACCGATGAAATCACCCGTATCTGCATTTTTGTATTGGCAAACACCGTCGGGAAGGTTTTCACCTTTTTCCAGCATTTTTTGATATTTTTGATTATCTTTCTCTGAACATGGAACATCTTTCAGGATTCCGTATTCAAAACGACTTTCACGAAGCATATCCTTTGCGTCTTTTGATGAAGGCATAGCGGTTCACTTCCTCAAAGATTTACGAAATCTTGCGGACGATGCAGAGCGGGGTCTGTTCGTGACCTTGACCGAGGGGGTTGTCCTTGAAGATTTTGGAGAGATATTCGTCGGTCAGATCTTCCGAGGGCTTGCCCAGAATGTTGACGCCGATATCGTTGGCGTCAACCACGATGACGTTGTGACCGTCCATCGCCTTGGTGAAGTTCTTAGCGGCCTCGTGGGGCTTGTCCGGCGCCATTTTGGCGTAGCCGTTGTAGGGCGGGATGGTGCAGTCGCAGGGACCGTCAATCGCGCGGGCCGCAGGGCCGAGAATGTTGTAGAACACGCCGCGCTTGCCGAAGAGCTTGCCGATGCCGGCGATGACGGCAGCAAAGAGAATCTTGGGTCTGCCGACGGAACGGATAGCCAGTTCCATGGTTTCGGGCATGCCGAGTCCGATGCCGTAGGGAGATTTATAGACAAACTTGGTCAGGAATTTCGCGAGGCGGGAGGGCTTGATGTCCTCGATCTTGAAAGCGCGTCCCTGGCTGATAGCGAGAATCTTTTCGCTCATGTAAATCATGTCGCCGTCCTGGAGGTAGGGCTTCACCAGTTTATTGAGCAGAGCAACGAGATCGTCACCCGACTGAATAATCGGGGTCTTGACAGGATAGCGTTCAAACTCACCGTCATCGGTCTTGATGACGAGATTTTTGCCCTCGTTGGGCTGAAAAGGCATGGTCTGTAATGTCTCGCTCATAGATATATTCCTCTTTCCATACATTTTTTGTGGGGTGCAGGCCGAACCATCCAATAGTATTGCCTGTATTGTTTCCTATTATAGTACCGTTTCGGCAAAAATGCAAGTGCCTGCGGGAAGATTTGCCATTGTACCGCAAAAACACGGCTTCGGGCGGAAGAATTTACCTATTTTGCCGATTTTGCCGATGAAACAGACGGCTAAACGCCGTTATCTCTTCTTTTTGAAGATGGTGCCGACCACGCGGGGACCCGCGTTGACCGCAATGGCCGCGCCGATCTGGTAGAAATCGGCAGGCGGGTAGCCGAGTTTGGCGGTCATCGCGTCGGCGAGTTCCTCACAGACATACCTGTCATTGCCGTAGACAATGCAATAAGGGGTCTGCGGCTCGATCTCGTCGGCGGTCTTCTGCACGATGGTGGAGATGAGAGGCTTTTCGCCGCGCACCTTGGTATCGGTGGAGATCACATGATCAAAAATGCGCATGATGGGCTTGAGGCCGAGCGCGTCACCCACAAAGGCCGCCGCGCTGGGAATTCTGCCGGATTTCTTGGCGTATTTCAAAGAATAGGGCGCAAAAAAGATGGTGCAGTTTTCCACCCAATGATTGATATAGTCGATGATCGCGTCGGCGGATTCGCCGCGCTTGATCATTTTGGCGGCCTCCACCACGGGATAGCCGTAAGCGCCGGTGTAGCTGCGGCTGTCGATGGAGGTAATGCGCAGTTTGCCGATGGCTTCGGGATGTTCGTCATAGAAATTGTCGCTTGCCATGAGAGAATTGTTGTAGGTGGCGGAACCTTGCCCGTTGATGAGGACGCAGATGATGTCCGTCACGCCCTCGCGGTACATTTCCTCATATACCTCCTGAAACTCAAACGCGGTAAACTGGGAGGTGAGGGGCAGACCGTCATAGGCCTCCATCATGTCATAGAACTTCTCATTGTTGAAATCCACTCTGCTGGTGTAGGATTTGTCGCCAATGACCACTTTAAAGGGGACAACCTTAATGTTGTACTTTTTTTCGTGTTTTTCCGAAATGTCACTTGCCGAATCGGTACTCAGCCTGATGTTTGACATAGCGTAACCTTCTCCTTACATATCATTTTACGTTGCTTCCTGAAACAATTTACGCCAATCTGAGGATTGGCATTACCCTGTGACCTGACCGGCTGCGAACTGATCGGCAAAAGAAAAGAGATTTTCGCTGATGGTAAACAGCGTGCGGTAAAATATTTCCAGATCGGCTTTGGGAATGGAGCCGCTGACGTATTTAAACGCCTCGGCAATGAAATCATTGAGATCGCGCGTGATTTTTTTGCCCGCTTCGGTCAGTCTCAGCCGGTTTTTGTACTTTTGCCCCTTGTAGGCGCTGGTCTTGGTAATCAGTCCCTTTTCGGTCAGCTCCGCGATCACTCTGGATATCTGTGCCTTATCCATATGACCCGCCTGCGACAGTTCAGAGGCGGTCAGACCGTCTTCCTCCTTGTCGAGCTGCACCATGAAAAGGACGTGAGAACCTTTTAAGCCGTAGGAGATCATTTTGTCGCTCTTGATTTTTTGCAGGCATTTGCAAATCAGCGAGACGGATACGTCAAATAGTTCAAATCTTTCTTCCTGCATCTTTACTGCGCTCCCTTTCGGTTGAAGTAGGTTTTGCGGTCGCCGCGGGGATGACCGCCGTAGGTCCCGATAGCGCTGTGGGCAGCCTATCCGTTCTGCTTGTGTTATTCGTTCCATTCTGCATTGAGTCAATTATACTCAAATTTTGATGATATGTCAACCGATTATCGCACAAAACCGAGGGTAAGTTATGAGAATTTGATGATGAAATCAACAAAAAAGCACCCATGACGGAGTGACGTCAGGGCGCTTTGAAGTGGAAATTTTAGGATTGCGAAAGGCGGGCTTCAAAGAAAGGTCTTAAATCAGAGATGGTTTCCACCTCCAGCTTTTGCAGCAGGTTGCGGCTCTGGGCGCGCACGGTATTGCGGGAGAGCATCATCTTGTCGGGAAGCTGCTCGGCGGTATAGCCGCCCAGCACCACCAGCTCCAGCATGTATTTTTCGCGGTCGCTCAGGGAGAGTCTTTCCGCCGTAGCTGCGATTTCACCCCGCAGGGCGTTGTGCAGCTCGAAGCTCTCCTGTGTCAGACCGTGCTTTTTGAGCAGGAACCAGATGACAGGCGCGCTGATGACCAGCAGGACAGCCAGCACCACGAGAAGGACTTCTTTACGCTGCGAGGGAAACAGCAGGTTGAATACATTTGCGCCGAGCTGCGCGGCGATGGCGCAGGCATAACCGAAAATCGCGTAAAACATCGGGTGCTGCCGATCCATCGAAAATGTGATGATGAAAAGGTAGGCGAAGATGCCAAAACAGCACTGCCCTACAAAGAAGCAGATCAGGAATACGGATTCCTCCGCACGGGAAAAATAGGGGAGATAGAGCATGATGGCGGAGTAGGAGAGCAGACACACGCCAAAGATAAAGAGCGGAGTGACGTTGTGGAATTTGACAAACAAGGCAGCAATCAATGCCACTGCGATATAGGGGAGATAGGTATACAGGATATAGCCGCGGAATACCGGGGCGTACAGCTCCGCGCCGTGGGCGGCAATTTGCCCGAGACAGAAATTGTACAGTCCTCCGAACGCCGCCAGAAGAAAATAGGCGGCAGGCAGGTTTCGCAGCAGGGTCTTGTGGGAGGCTTCGGAATAGCTGATGATGGGCATTTCTTCCTTGGAAAAGCCGGAGGAACGCACCGTCAGCAGCGCCAGCACGCCCGAAAGAATCGCCAGCGCGTAAACTCCCCGCGTCATGTCCATGTGCGAGTAGATCACATGATCGGCCAGACGCACCGCGCCGCCGACCGCCGTACCCGCGGCGACGGCAAACAGACGCTGGCTGACCCTGACGCGCAGCAGCGAGGAAAAGACCGCCAGCGCGCCGAAAGCGGCGCAGATGCCTGTGATTACCGCGTAGACACTGAAGGAGTCGGCGTTGGTAAAAGCGAGCGCCAGTCCGCTTTCCGCCATCAGCACAGCCGGAACAACGCGGAAATAGCGGTGCCCCAGCAGTCCTTCAAAGTCAAGATGAAACATCAGCATCAGCAGAACGGCCAGCGTGAGCAGCAGCGCGCCGCCAAAGATGATATTGGTCACTGCATAAAGGGAAGATGTGCCGTAAAGCTCCAGGCTTTTTTCACAGATGTACATGACCGTCATAGTCCACCCGACAAAGCCGCCCAGACACAGGGCGCATCGCAGGGAGTCGCGGTTGAGATTTCGGAGCATAGTTTCCAATCCTTCCGATGGTAAGATTTTCTGTGTGTTCTATTCATTATCATAGCATGTTTGCGCCGATTATGCAATTCCCAATATGATATTTTTACTAAATTTTAAATTTCAATAAAAGAATGCTTAAAACACTTGCATAAATGATTTTTTTGTGCGATAATATAGATGGAATTTTAAGCGAACCGTAAAAGGTCGGCATGCGTTTGGTAACATAGGCCGGCAGGAAAGATCATTTTTTACAATTATAATTGAGAAAAGGAATGAAGAAAAATGGCAGACAACGCAAATAACAATTACAATGGCTACACCCCGAAATTCGACAAAAAAGGCCTCAGCAACGGGTGGAAACTCGCGATTATCGCGGCGCTTGCGGCGCTCGTGATTTCTCCGATTGACCTGATTCCCGGCGACGCGGCCACCGTGGTGGGTCTGGCCGACGACGTGGCCTATCTCGTGGGTATTATCGGCACTATCACCAGCATGGTGAAAGGCAAAAGCGCGATGAGCCAGCAGGAAACCTACACGCCTCCCATGTATAACGACGTGGAGAGCAACGAGAAAAAGAACGGGTAAGGTTTCGGGAATTTAAGTCGCGATATACTGACAGCCAAAAAAATGCGGCGTTCTGTTTTTTCATGAATGCCGCATTTTTTGACGGATGACGGCAGCGCCGTTTTTTATTCGATGCGCTTTTTTTATGGGGCTGATGTGTCATCATACGCTGTACGATTCCTCTGTCATCATGCATTGTAGGATGCCTCCGTCATCATACGTTGTAGGATGCCTCTGTCATCATACGTTGTAGGATGCCTCCGTCATCATACGTTGTATGATGACGCTGAAATTTTATTAATTATTTGTAAATCTTGCGCAATTGTTTTGGTTTCTTCAAAGGAATA
Source organism: uncultured Clostridia bacterium (assembly GCA_946182865.1). GTDB lineage: Bacteria > Bacillota > Clostridia > Oscillospirales > Acutalibacteraceae > RUG762. The sequence continues at coordinate 22,743 of CAMHAV010000027.1, read as the reverse complement.
TGTTATTATATAACGCAGTGCATTTTTTGTTTGGCAAAATCTGGAACAACGATGAGGTGAGCGGAAATTGCGGACGTCAGGCAAAATTCTGATTCGCGCGGCGGCTGAGTCTAATGTAGGCAACGCCCGCGGCAATAACGAGGACAATGTATATTTTAACGGCGATTACATCACTCCCCGCACCATCGGCCGTCCCTTTGCCATCAAAACCGGCGAATATACCGATGTCAATGTTTTTGCCGTATTCGACGGCATGGGACGCAACAACACCGGTTCTTTCGCTTCGCTTGTGGCGGCGACCAAGCTCGACGCGGTGACGGATCGCATTGCCTTTGATACCGACGTCACCCCGGATGACGCAGTGCTCGCCTATATGCAGGAGACGAATGAACTCATCCGCGACCAACGGCGTGAGACAGGCGGCGTTCGCACGGCTTCTACGATGGCGCTGCTGATTATCGAACACGGCAACGCGCATATTTATAATGTAGGTGACAGCCGCGTGTACCTTTACCGGGACAAGCAGCTTGTCAAGCTGACGCGTGACCATGTGGCGGTGGAAGGCCAGAAGAGCGTCGCGCTCACGGAAGACGGCGTTCGTCACGGGCGCATCACCAAATTCCTTGGCATGAACAGCCGCGAAGGAAAGATGGAACCCTTCCGCGCGAAGCCTTTTAAGGTAAAAAAGGGCGATAAATTTCTGGTGTGCAGCGACGGTCTGAGCGACCAGCTGGATGAAGATGAGATCACCGTCTGTCTCGGTAAGCGCAAAGACCCTTTCGGACATACCAATGAACTGATGGCGCTGGCCATGAGCGACGACAGCGACGACAATGTGTCCGCCATCGTGGTTGAAGCGGTGGAACCGGGCTTCCATATTACCCAGAACATGATTTTTGTTGCCCTTGGCTGCCTGATTATGGCGGTGGGCGTGCTGATCGGATTTGTGTTTGGCTGGTTGATCGGCAGCACGCAGTCCACCTATGAAGGACTGGAAGACTATAACAACAGTTACTTTGAGATGGACCAGCCCATTGTGCAGGGGGTAAGCGGTTCCGATCTGACCACTGAAACCACCACAGCGGCCAGTGTGTCTTCCGTGATTCCCACCACTGTGCCCAACAGCAACACCGCTTCGGAGGAAATGGAATACACTGTCTACGGTCTGACCTTGCGCCAGAACAACGACATTACGCTCCAGCGCGGCAAAACCACGACTCTTTCGGTGGAAATCAACCCTGACAATGTGCCCCAGAGCTATGTCAAATGGAGTTCGGATAATGAGAAGGTCGCCACGGTGGACGCAAACGGCAAGGTCAAAGCGCTCAAAGCAGGTCAGGCGACGATTACCGCGACGGCAGGCAACGCTACCGTCACCTGTCTGGTACGTGTCAAATAAGTGTATTTAGATAGATAAGGCAAACGGTGCCGCAAAATTTCGCCGCGTTCGGCGGTGATGGGAAGGATGGTCGTAAAGTTGGCTTTTTTCAAAAGGTTCAGACAACAGAATACGAAAAAACGCTACGAAAATCCTGCGATCAATCAGGCAATTGACGAAATCAATAAGCAGAAAGAATCCGATCTGCCCGCAGCCGATGATTTTCAGCGGAGCGGCACGGACACAAAAAACGCACGACGGCAGGATAACAACGCCGATTTTGCGCCGGTGCTTGCGTTTGACCCGAGCGGCGCGAATGTGGAAAATCTGGTGTTCCATCCCTCTCAGACGCAGCCCAAGCCCTCACGGGCGGCTCAGTTTGAGCGGGAAGTGGAAAACATTGCGGATATTTACGGAGTAGACAAGAGCGAGGCGGAGAGCCTTGCCGACAGTGCCGCTCCCATTATCCCCTCTATGGCGGGTGCGTCGGAAGGAGAAGTTCCCGTTTATTCGCGCCGCCGCGTGGAGGGAGGCGAGTCGCTTGCTTTCATGGATCTGAGCGACCGCACCGATCTGCAGCCCGAGGAAATCGAAGAAGCCAGCGAGATATTCGGCATTAAATATCCTGCCGGCTTTCGCACCGATCTGGTCAATTACGCCGGACGCGAGATTGACCTGAGCGATTTCAGTCTGGTGGAGAATCTTCGCTGGAAGCATATCGAAAAAGCGGCCGATATCAGCGGCATTGTGTTCCCCTCTACGATCGACACAGAATCTTTCCACTTTTATGACCGCGACATCAGCGGATGTGATTTCAGCGCCGTTTACGGTCTGCGCTGGCGGCATATTCAGGACGCGCGGGACATTGCCGCTATCAAATACCCCGCGACCTTTGACATTGATAACGCCGTGTTTGGCGGCCGCAATATCTCCGGCAGTGATTTCAGTCTGGTAGCCAGTCTCCGCTGGGAGCATATCATGAGCGCTACCGACATCAAAGGCATCAAATATCCGGCCTCTTTTGATCTTTCTTCCGCGAAATTTTACGGCCGGGATATTTCCGGCAGCGATTTTTCGCTCTGCAAAGAGCTGAAATGGGAGGATATCCGACTCGCCGCCGATCTGAGCGGCATTATTTACCCCGCTGAGTTTGATTTTGACGCGTGTGATTTTACCGACGCCGATCTGTCGCACAGCGATTTTTCCAAAGCGGCGCATTTAAGTTGGAACACGCTGGCTCCCGCGTTTGATGTAACCTATATCAAATATCCGGCTTCCTTTGACGCGAGCCGCGCGGACTTTACGGGCCGGGATATTTCGGGCAGTAATTTCAGCCGCGTCAGTTCGCTGCGTTTTGCCCACATCCGACCCGCCAAGGAGATTCGCGGCCTGATATATCCGCCGCAGTTTGACATCGACGACGCGGATTTTACCGACAGAGATATTGACAAATCGGATTTTTCGCTGCTCCAGGGATTTAACTGGGACAGTGTGCGTCTGGCCTACAGCCGCGACGGGGTGATCTATCCCGTTGGATTTGTGGAGCCGCATCCTTCCGATGAGGACATAGAAGGGGCGATGCTGATCTATTTGCTGCGCCTCTACAGCCGCGTCAATCCTGACAGTGTCAGTACCGACGCTTTCTATCGCGATATTACCGCGTTGTACCCCGGACTGACCGATGCCGACGCGGCCGCTTTGATCGAGCGGTCTAACGTCAAATGGGAGAGCCGCGACGGAGCGCGCCTGATCCGGCAGGACGCGCGCCGCGCGCATACGGGCGACAAGCTTTTTATGGCCAAGCTGGGCTTCAAGCTGCTTTATCCCGTCTGCGGAGGGGAGCAGTCCGCGCAGCTTTTACGCGAGGCGTTTGGCGATATCATCCGCCGCAAGGAACAGGAAAAATTTGAGCAGCGTTTGTATGATCTGCAATGCGGCAAGTATCTCTCCGCCGCGGAGCTTTCCGAAATCGGTTTCCAATCGGGCAAACTGCCCCAGAAAGCGGAACTGCATGTGGAGGTGGAAAAGCCCAAGCGCGTGCTGCCTGTTCTTTCCGACATTGCTGAGGAATACGCGCAGGACGATGAGCGCGGCGCCAGCCGTGTACGCGCTGTGCCGATCAGCGACGAGGAATTGATCGGAGCGGCGGTTCCGGAGGAATCTCCGCTGGCCGCCGTGACCAATCGCGTGAAAGTGCGTGTGACGGAGATCGAAGCGCCCATTCTCGCGCCGGTCAGACAGATCGACCCGCCGGTGGCGCCCGAACCTGTTTCCGTTGTCGAAACGCCTGCTCTGTCGGAAAAGAACGCAGAACCCGAAAAAGGTGACATAACGGATGAACCTGCGTCGCCGGAGGCGTCGGAGCTTCCCGCGCCCATCGCGTTGCCGCAGCCTGCGGAGGAAAAGATTTCCGGGGAAAACATTTCCGGGGAAGCCGAAGAACCTGCTGCGGAGATGGAAGAAGTGCAGCCGGAAGATTTTGCTCCGGTGGACGTGGAGGAAATGCTGACAAGCGAAGAACCGCCGCAGGAACCCGCGCCCAAGGTCTACACTTTCGGCGCACGCACGGGACATGTAGAGGCGCAGCCTTCTCCCGCACCGACAGAGATTCCCTCCGTTCCCGAACTTCCCGACGAACCGGAACCGCTGCCGCTCCTGCCGCCGCCCGCTCCCGTGCCGGAGCCGGAGGAAGAGGCGGACGAACCGTCCCCTGTGGCCGAACGCATAGGGGTGAAGGATGACAGCTTCCAGCCGGTTCACATTCAAATGGACAAGCTGCGCGAAAGCAACGCGGACGACGCGGAGGAAAAGCTGCGCCGCAAAAAGCTGAGTGACGAAGAAAAGGCGATTCGCACAGGTGTCATGGGCATGCTGCTCTATATCAACCAGAGCATTGCGGAGTCCGATCTCACCAATTCCGAGCTGTTCAGCGAGTTCATGCGCATTTACCCCGGCGCGCTGCCTAAGGAAACGGCGGCCATGGCGCAGTTTGCCGCCAACACCCTCGGCGGCATCAATGCCAATACCCGTGCCAAGCTGTTCATGTTCGCCACCAAGGCGGAGCCGTCCGTCAAGCGCAAGCTGATGGACTTTGCGCTGGAACGCTACAGCTACAAGCTGCGCGTGCCGGAGGACGAAGCCTCTTTCCGCGATTTTCTGCTTACACTCTGCACAACGCTCTTTGAGGAGGGCGGCGAGTATGAATACACCTCCTATCTGCATTCCAAAGGCATTCTTCTCAACCCGCCGGAGGAACGCGAGGCGCATTATAAACAGATTCCTTTTGAGCGCGGCGTGGGCAAGGCCAATCTTTATGCCAATACCCGCTATCCCTACTACCGCACGCTCGAACAGGTGGGCTTCCTGCATTTCACCTTTGAAGCCATTCGCGACAGTCTGAAAATCGAGCTGAGCGACAACCATTACTATGAAGAACTGGAAGACCTGGTTTACCGCAAGTGTGAGCCGAGTCTGATGAAATTCGTGGTGATTGAAACCACGATGGGTCTGTTGTATCTGGAACAGCGTACCCTGAGAGATTGGGGGATTGACGAGGAGTTTGTCTGGCGCGCCGCCGAAAACAACATGAAAAACGTCATTTTCCGCGCCCGTTACTCTTTCAGCACAGAGGATTGCAGTCCCTTCCGCTATGTGCAGCATGACTTGGCCAGTTATCTGCTTTGTATGAACGACAAACTGAGCGAGCTGGCGGACGGGCAGGATCTCATCATGACAGTGCCCTGCCGCGAGATCGTTTACCTCGACTTTTATGATCTTGCGTCCATCAAGGAAATGCTGAGCTTCAGCGCCCACTATGACTGCACTATTTCACTGGGCGGCGATCAATATGAACATCCTTTCTCGCCCGACGTTTTCATTTATCACGCGGACGATCAGTCTCTTGAACGCGTGAATGACGAAACCTACATTTTGCTCGGTGATTCCGTGGCGCGCCGGCAGGTGCTCAAATCGGTGCTGCCGCAGGATATCAAGGTGGATGTGGAGGCGCTGATCAAGCCCAAAAACACCGATGAAGTGGAGATCATCGGGGATGAAAACTACAATTTACAGGCGGCGGCATTCACCATTCTCCGCCTGTATTCCGAGATGAACGGCGACACCGATTACACCCTGCCGCAAAACGCGGTGATGGCGCTGTTTGACGATCTGTTTATCTCCTTTGACGCGGTGTATCCCCCTGTCAGAGGGCGCGAACAGCCCGACCCGCTCGCGCATATCGACGACGCGGCGCGCATGGTAGCGCGCGGCGGCAAGACCGTGAGCTGGCTGCTGGTGCAGGCGATTCAGCAGCTTTGCGGCGACGTCAATTACGAAACGCCCGCAAGCGCGAATATCCGGCAGACTGTGCTGCGAGAAATCTACGGCGACAGCGCCAACGCCGTCTGGCTCAACTGCGCTACCGCGACGGAATTCCGCCGCCGCTTTGAGGCAGTGCGCCGTTATCACGAAATCCCCGTGGAAAACCAGCACCTCACCATATTGGACGCCAAGCTGGAAGTTGCCATGCATGCCTTAGTGATGATCTTCCACCAGTTCGGGCAGCGTTATGCGCTCGGACAGGTGCGCCGTCATCTGTATAAGATGATGCCCGATATAAAATTCTGCTATGAAATCAACCAGAGCGCGTGGCTTCCCGCGCCGGGGGATGACGTGGATGTGGACGTGCAGTCCATCGGCATGATCTTCCGCGGCTTTGACAACGCGACGCAGGAGAATATTCTCAGCGGACTGGCAAATGCCATCGGTGACCGTGACCTCGCGGAAGGCGGATGGGGACTGCTGTATTTCATCAAATTTGTCAAATACGCCTACCTCGACCCGGCGGAAATGGTGGAGCGCTACTTTATTTCACGCAGCCGCCTCATTCCGTCACAGAATATTCTCAAGCAGCTTTACTACAAAGACCTGAACAACGAGTTCATCAAGCATATGCGCAAATCCGTGCGGCAGATGCTTTCGGATTATGGCGACAGCTTTGAGGTCATCCGCAACACCCCGGTGCGCGGCAGCGCGGAGGAAGAACGCGCCACGCCGGTGGAGGATTTTGAAAACGTGCTGAACTTCGCGCGGGAGATCGAGGAAAAGATGTCCGGCGTGGGGGAGAAGGCCGCCGAACCTGAGATGATCAACATCCGCGGCACAGGCGCGCCGATGGCGAACATCAAGCCGGACTTGCAGCTCCGTCAGGTGGAAAACGGATTTTTGGAGAAGCGGCTCAATTTCGTGCTCGAACCCATCGACGCGAAGATGGCCGATCAGCTTGTGGACGCGGCGCATTTCGTGACTAAGCTCTTCCATGTGCCGGAAATCGAATTCCGCGCCAACAGCGACCTCGAATGCGAGCTGCATTACGGCATCATCCGCAGCAAAAATCAGGTGGTCGCGCTGCGTTCCCTCGCGTGGACGGTGGCGCAGCTCATGTATGAATCGGGCCGCGATCTGCGGGACGTCACCGCGCAGGATGTGTATCACGCCAACGAGATCGTGGAGCAGTGCGACCGCAACAATTACAAGAAATCCGGCGCGTTCCCGACGCTGTGTTCCATGCCGGTGGATGAGGGCATGTATATCCCCGCTTATCAGGAGTACATCTTCTTTGCGCAGGAGCTCATGCCGGAGGTCAAGCTGGCGAGCCTTTTCTCGCTCCAGCAGGAACTTGCGGACATTGCCCCCATGATGAAGGTGGTCTACGAAATTCTGAAAAGCGAGAAGCGCGACGGCCCCGTGCTGGCGGGCACCGTGCTGGCGGATGCGCTGTGCGCGTGGAGCGCCTACTGTTTCGCGGCGGTGGACGCGTTTGAAGTGGTGGCTGGCCCCTCTGCCTACAGCTTTGCTCAGATCAAACGGTAACTTTTTCCTATTATAAAAACGCTCTCGGATGTTTTGTTCGGGAGCGTCTTTTGCATTTCTTTTGGGATATCTGATCAAGTCTTTTCAAATTCGATTGATAATTTCATGAAAAAAAGCTCCGGCGTTTTCCGAAATCCAAATCGGAAAACGTCGGAGCGGACGTTTTTGTGAGATAAATAATTAATAATTACAAAATAAAGGGTTCCGTGTTTTCGGAAAGTGCTTCGTCTCCCTCTGCGGTCATGACCAGCGAAATCTCCTTGATATATTCCTTGCCAAGTTTGGCGGGTTTGCCGGATTTGGCGGAGGCGGTCGGCTGCGTCGTCTGAACAGCGGGATGGGTGTGCGTGTCGTCCTCATTGCGGTCTTCGTTGATGGGGACATACACTGTGCCGTCCGCGTTGGTCTCCACTTTCATCATCTGGTCTTCAAACACCTTAAAGGCGAAAGTTTTACTGCGAAAATCGTGTACGAGCAGTCCGGTGCAGAAAAAGAGCAGTCCGGCGGCGGCGGTTTCGATCAGCATAAACAGATTGAACCTGTCTGCCAATATCTCCGACAGGTTTTCTCCCGAAAGAATCGTGAAAATCACAGCCGCTGCGGCGATCAGTACAAACATGAGGAAAGACAAGACTTCAAATTCCACCGTACCGCCCCGTCGGATGTCGTCGTGCAGACATTTCCTGACGGTACGCAGATATCTTGCCAGAAAAAGCAGCAGGCAGGACAGAAGAAAGGCCACCAGTCCGGCAACAATGAAAATCACGCCCGTCACCGTCGGCTGTGCGGCGAGGCGATAACCGTAGGCGGACAGCCATTGGTTGCAATAACTCTGCATATCGCTGTGTGTGAGAAAGAGATATCCCGTCGGGAGCAGAAAGAGCGAAGCGGCAAAATAGCTGGCCGCCCACAGACCTGTGGGGAACTGCATGAGCAGACTGCCGTATGGGGGGCAAATTACCAGCAGCCAACCCGCGAGAGCCTGTAGTGTCATCAGGATGGCCAGTACGCTCCCTGCCACATTTTGACTGTCAAGAGTGTATTTGATGGCAATAGCCGCCATCACCGTCAGGATGACGGCGCAGAGCACACTGATGAGAGAACGGCAGTGCCGTTTCGTGATATAAGAAATCGAATCCATGGTATGTTTCCCTTCCTTCCGACCGCGTTAAAACAGAAGTGTTTGCAGACCGAAAGAGCAGAGCCACAGCAGGACAAGTCCTCCCAAGCCTGCCAGCAGAAACAGCCAGAACGGACTTTTTTTGAAGACAGAGGCTTTTTGCACACCGAAATAGAACATGACGGCGCTGACCGCAACACCCAGTGAAAGCAGGGCGATCGCGGCGGATACCGACAACAGGGAAATCGGATTGGCAATCAGCAGGCAGAGCGTCAGCGGCAGCAGCGAAAAGGTGCTGATGTTGAGCGCCTGTGTGACCGAAGGCTTTTCCTCCGCGCGGGTGAACAGAATGGCCGCCACCACCGCCGCTGCGATAACCGACAGCAGCGACAGAATCGCCGCATGTCCCAGCAGTCCCGCAAAGGAGGCCGCCATGCTGTCAGAGGCGGCCTCCCGTGACCGCGTCACAGCGTCAGCGACATTGTCGCCATACACCGCACCGAAAAAGGCGGGTGAAAGGGTAGTAACGGCTGTAAAGGCTGTAGAGACAGAGGCAATGATAAAAGCTGCGCCGAAGGTGACCCACACCGACGCGGAACGGGTTCTCGCTGCTTTTTCCACGCCCTTGATGGGGGAGGAAAAGACTGTCTCTCTGAGACACTCTACCACCTCGGAATCGTTCTTTTGTTTGGGTTTGACGGTGGCCTCGCTCATGCCTCCGCAATTGGGACAAAGTCCCTGGTCGTTGAGTCTGCCTCCGCAGTTGGAACAATAACTCATCCAAATTCCCTCTTTCCGGTAGATTACATATTTACTATGTTACCATATAAAAGCAGGAAAGTAAATATATTTTAATGGAAATTAACGAAAATTTTTATTATTTTTCCTCTTTATGACGTGGTGTCACAGAGGGAGAGAAATTGGGCGATGACGGAGTTGGAAAGCAGCATGCCTTTTCTTGTCAGAGAGAGCGAAACGCCGTTATAGGTGCAAAATTGCTTCATAGCGGGAATGCCGGCATATGCCACGATGGGGGAAGGGATGCCGTGACCGAAGCGTTCCAGCATGCCGCGCTCGGTCAGTCCCTCCGCAAGCCGCAGCCGCAGCAGGATGTATTCCTCCTCGCTGCCGCCGAGTCCATCAAAGGTGGGGGATGTCCCGGCGAGATAATCGCGAAGGCTCCTGCTGTAAAAATACCGTCTGCCATGCCAAAAGCCGTGGGCAGCGGAGCCGATGCCGATGTATTCGTCGCAGTTCCAATAGTGCAGGTTGTGTCTGCCCTCCTGTCCCTCCCGCGATGCGTTGGAGATTTCATACTGACGGTAGCCGAGCTGCTCCAGCGAAGCAAATGCCGCTTCGTAGAGATCGGCGAGCGCGTCGTCGTCTGCGATGGGCAGGGTGTCTTTTGCCTTGTAAAAGGGCGTTCCCTCCTCGATTTTCAGCATATACGCCGAAACGTGGGAGGGCGCGCTGTTTTTGATAAATTCGATGGATTGGACAAGTGTGTCCCCGGTCTGATAGGGAATGCCCAGCATGAGATCGAGCGAAAGATTGTCAATGCCCAGCGCACGGGCCGTGTCCATCGCAGTCAGAACGTCCTCCGGGGCGTGTCTCCGTCCGATGGCAGCCAGCTCACGGGGAACGGCGGACTGCATGCCGAGCGACAGGCGGTTGACGCCCGACGCGGCGCATCCGCTCAGAAAATCTCGCAGGTCGGACGAGGGGTTCGCTTCCACGGTGATTTCCGCGTTTTTTGCAATTGTCACACTGCTGCCGAGCGCCGACAGCAGGCGGGAAATCCGTTTGCCGCCGAGCAGCGAGGGGGTACCGCCGCCGAAGTAAACCGTGTCGGCCGTGATGGATTCCTCCGCCAGCATGTGAATGCGGCGCACCGTTTCGTCCGTGTACGCGTCGAGCAGCTCGTCCGAAACAGTGACCGAATAAAAATCGCAGTAGGGACACTTTCCCCGGCAAAAGGGGACATGCAGATAAATGCCGATAGGGTTCATACGCTCTCATCCCCGCCGCGTTGCTGCGCCTGACTTTTGCGTTTGGCAAGATAATTTTCCAATATGATGACCGCTGAAACCGCGTCCACCACCGCCTTGCGTTTTTTGCCGCGCGTGTTGGTGGCGTTGAGGAACTGATGTGCTTCCATGGTGGTGCAGCGTTCGTCCAGCAGATCCACCGGGATTCCGCTCGCTGTGTGAAGATCGTCCGCGAAGCGCCGCGCGTTCCGGGCGCTTTCCCCCTCGGTGCCGTTCATGTTGACGGGCAGACCCACCACGATGCGTTCCGCTTTCTTTTCGGCGGCCAGGGCGGCGACCTTTTCCACCAGCGCGGGGACATATTTTTCCTGAATGACCGTGACGGGCGAGGCGAGAAATTCACTCCTGTCGCAGACCGCAATGCCGGTGCGCGCCCGTCCGAAATCGACCGACAGGATCACCATAATTGCACACCGCCGACCAGTTCGGAGATAGTATCAATGCGGTTGTCTTCGAGATAGCGCTCCATGCCCTCGATAATGGAAAGCGGCGCGTAGGGGTCGGTGAACATGGCGGTGCCGACCTGAATGGCGGAGGCGCCGGCCAGGGTCATTTCAATGGCGTCCTGCCAGGTGGAGATCCCGCCCAGACCGATGACCGGAATTTTGACGGCGTTGTAGACCTCGTTGACCATGCGCACGGCGATGGGGAAGACGGCGGGGCCGGACATGCCGCCCTTGTTGTTTTTGAGGATGGGGCGGCGGGTGCGGATGTCAATGCGCATGCCGAGCAGGGTGTTGATGAGCGACAAGCAGTCGGCGCCGGCAGCCTCCACCGCGACGGCGATTTCGGCAATGTTGGTGACGTTGGGGGAGAGCTTGACCATCAGGGGCTTGCGGCATTTCTCGCGCACGACGGAGGTGATGTGCGCCGCCGTTTCGGGCGAGGTGCCGAACGCCGCGCCGCCTGCCTTGACATTGGGGCAGGAGATGTTCAGCTCCACCATATCCACGTCGGAGCCGTCGATTTTCTCCGCGATGGCGGCGTAGTCCTCCTCCGTGCCGCCCGCGATGTTCGCGATGACGACAATATTCTGCTGACGCAGCCACGGCAGTTCATGGGCGAGGAAGTGATCCACGCCGGGATTTTGCAAGCCCACGGAATTGAGCATGCCGTCGGGGGTTTCCGCAATGCGCGGCGGCGGATTGCCGAGTTTTTCGCGGATGGTCATGCCCTTGCAGGAGATGCCGCCCAGCTTTCCGATGGGGTAGAATTCATTGTATTCGCGGCCGAAGCCGTAGGTGCCCGATGCGGCGATTACGGGATTTTTGAAGTCTACGCCGCAGATGTTTACATTCAGTCTGCTCATTCCCAGATTACCTCCCTGCTGTCAAATACCGGCCCGTTTTTGCATACATGGCGATAGGTTTCGCTGCCGTCCTCGCGGCGGGTTTTGCAGGCGCAGCCCAGACATGCGCCGATGCCGCACGCCATTCTTTCTTCGAGCGACACCATGCAGCGGATGCCGCGCTTCTCTGCCGCCGCCGCGGTGAGCATCAGCATGGGCTTGGGGCCGCAGGCATAGACCGCATCGCAGTCTGCTTCGTCGAGGCGCTGCTCCAGAAGCTGCGTGACAAATCCGTGATGACCGAAAGAGCCATCGTCGGTGGCAATGCGCAGATCGGCGCCGCTTGCCTTGAAATCTTCTGTGAGAATCATGGCGCTGCGGCTGCGGAAGCCGAGCAGTACGGTCGCGTTGCCGCCGTAAGCTTTGGACGCGCCGAGCAGCGGAGGTACGCCGATGCCGCCGCCCACAAAGACCGCCTTTTCGCTTGGGTCAACGGAAAAGCCGTTGCCGAGAGGGGCGAGAATATCGAGGGAATCGCCCTCGGATTTGCGGGAGAGAATGCCGGTGCCCTCACCGCGCACTTCAAAGACAAAGCGGATCCAGCCCTCGGTGCGGTCGAAGTCGCAGACCGAGATCGGGCGGCGGAGGGTCTTGCCGTCCGCCAGCAGATTGGCAAACTGTCCGCCCTTCATCGTCTGAACGGCGGTTTCGGATTTCACAAGGAAGCTGAAAGTGGTGGGGTTGAGCTGTTCTTTCCGAAGGATGGGACACAGCTCCTGCGTGTATTTCATTAGGAAAAACTCCTTTCATGAGATGGATTTCTTCCTATCATTCTAACATTCTATTGAAGTAATGTCAAATAAATCTTGCGCAGCAGCGGAATTTGTGCTACTGTTAAGAGGTATCTGAAATTTTATGTGAAGTGAAGAAAGGAAAAAAAGGAAAAAAGTAAAAATATTACAATTTATCTCTTCCGTTTTTGTAATAGGTTATCCGATTAACCTTTGCAAATGGCGTGGGGATTGGTTACAATTTTACCAGTGGGTGCAAATTGAAATGTGAGATGAAGCTGTGAAGCGTATTTTCTGTTCCAAGACCACGGAGCCTGCGCAGCTTTATATTCCACATACCACACACCACACGATTGAAAGGATGAAGTAAATGAAGCATTTCGGAAAAACGGTGATGCAAATCGCGCTTCCCGTTACGATGCAAAGTCTGGTGCAGGCTTCTTTTGGGGTGATTGACCAGATGATGACGGGACAGCTCGGCAGCGTGAGCGTGGCGGCCATCGGACTGGGAGGCAAATTTGCCTCTCTTTTTACGGTGATGGCGTCGGCCATTGCGGCAGCGGCGGGAATTCTTTTCGCGCAGTACATCGGAAGGGACGACACTGCCGGAGTGAGCCGGATGTTTGCGCTCAACGCTGGCGTGATGACGGCGGTCTCGGGCGTATTTGCGGCGGTTTCGCTGTTGCTGCCCACAGGCATTATGTCGCTGTATTCGGGCGATCCGGCCACTGTCGCCGTCGCGGGGGAATATTTGTTTTTGGTGGCGGCAGGATTTGTGCCGCAGGCGTTTTCGCTGCTGATCTCCACGCTGCTGCGATGCAAGGGAAAGGCGGGCTTCCCGCTCTTTGCGAGCTTAGCGGCGGCTTTGATGAATACAGCGCTCAATTATGTGCTGATTTTCGGAAAATACGGCTCTCCAGCGCTTGGGGTGCGGGGCGCAGCGATTGCGACCACGGCGGCACGGCTGGCGGAATGCGCGATTCTGGCGGTTTTCCTTATCGCGCAGGCGCGGAAGATAGGTTTTATTCTACGATTTGCCTCTCTGCGGGAGCGGGGGGAATTCATCCTATATCTGCGCGTGCTGGTGCCGCTGCTGGTCACGGAATTTTTCTGGGGACTGGGCGAGAATGTGTATGCCGTTATTTACGGACGCATCGGCACGGACGATTGCGCGGCGATGACGCTGACCAATCCGATTCAGTCGCTGACCATCGGAGCGATGACGGGCATGGCGTCCGCTTCGGGCATTATCGTAGGCAAGCTGCTGGGAGAAAGGAAATTTGAGGAGAGCTACGTTTCAGGGAAACAATTTATCCGCTGGGGGCTGATCGGTTCGCTGCTGCTGTCGTGTGTGCTGGCAGCGGTCAATCCCTTTTACGTGCAGATTTTCAACGTGAGCGGAGAGGTGAAACACCTGACGTCATTGGTTCTGCTTGTCTATGCCGTGATCGCGCCGGTCAAGATACTCAACATGATTCTGGGCGGCGGTGTGCTGCGCAGCGGAGGCAAGACCAACTACATTATGTTGATTGACATGATAGGCACATGGGGCTTCGGCGTGCCGCTCGGACTTCTTGCGGCGTTTGCGTTCCATTGGCCGATCTGGGCGGTGTATTTCACCCTGTCGCTGGAGGAATGCGTGCGGCTGGCCATCACGCTGGTTCTTTTCAAAAAGCGTGTCTGGATTGGCGAACTGGCGGCGTGACGCCGTCCCATATGCCACGGTGGAGGGTGAAGTTTGAAAATTGACAGACTCATCGGCATACTGTCGGTGCTGCTTCAGCGAGAGAAAGTGACAGCGCCTTATCTGGCAGAACGGTTTGAGGTGTCCCGCCGCACGATTGCGAGGGATATGGATACCTTGTGCGCTGCGGGAATTCCCATCGTGACAGAGCAGGGCAAGGGCGGCGGTATTTCCATTATGCCCGGCTACAAGGCAGGCGGCGCCATTCTGACCTCGAATGAAATGCGGGCGATTCTGGCGGGGCTGCGCGGACTGGACAGTGTGAGCGGCACCGACCGATACAAGCAGTTGATGGAAAAGCTGTCGCTTGACAGTTCGGCTTGTCTCACTTCTGGCGACAATATGTTGATTGATCTGTCGTCGTGGTACAAGTCAAGCCTTGCGCCAAAGATTGAATTGCTGCAGTATGCGGTGACAGTCGGCAAAAAGGTGCGTTTTTTCTATCATTCGTCCGGGGGAGAGGGAGAGCGGACTGTCGAACCGTATCTGTTGATTTACAGGTGGTCGTCATGGTATTTGTGGGCATTCTGCGAGCGCAGACAAGATTACAGAATGTTCAAGCTGGCGCGAATGACCGAGCTGCAATGTATGGATGCCATATTTGAAAAGCGCGCTGCCCCGCTGCCGGATTTTTCCTTTTCAAAGCAGCCACATCAGGCGGTACGGGTCAGGGCGGCCTTTTCTGTCACGGAAAGATGGCGGCTGCTCGAAGAATTCGGAAGCGAGTGCATTACGATGCTCGACGATGGACGGCTGCTGCTGGATTTTGAATTCTGGGACGAACAGAGCGCGCTGAGCTGTCTGCTTTCCTTTGGCACGCGCGTGGAACTTCTCGGACCGCCGCGGCTGCGGGAAAAAATGGCGAGTATGGCCGAGGAATTTTTTAATTTGTATGCGCGAGAGAAAAAAACAGAGGGATAACATGACATACAGATGTCCTGTTTGGTGTGTTATATTGTAAGGGCGGTTGGGAAAACAGACCGTCAAATACAATATACAGAAGAAACGGGGTATGACACATGAACTACGAAATTGTGGAACTGAGCGAGAAAACGGTGGTCGGGCTGTCGGCGCGCACGAGCAACAGCGCGCCCGATATGCACCAAACCATCAGCGGGTTGTGGAACGATTTTTACGGCAAAGGCGTTTATTCGTCCATCTCCGCCAAAACCACCGGCAAGGCGCTGGAAATCTACGCGGATTATGAATGTGATGAGAAAGGCGCGTATACAACAATGGTGGGTTGTGAGACGACGGACGCGGCACATTTGCCGGACGGAGCAAGCAATCTGGTGATTCCGGCAGGGAAATATGCCAAATTCGTGGTGAGAGGGAATATGGTAGAAGCATGCGTCGCGTTTTGGGAGGAACTGTGGAAAATGGATTTGCCGCGCACGTTTGTGTGTGACTTTGAGGAATACCAGAACGCCGATGCCGACAACTGCGAAATTCACATGTACATCGGAATTCGATAAACAAAATCCGGCGCGATAAACAACACCCCCGAATGACAGATCGGCAGCAGCCGAAAGTATCATTCGGGGGTGTTGTTCAGAAGATAAAAGGCAAAAATAAAATTCCGCCCGACCGTAATGGGCTTTAAATAACCTGCTACTAAGAGTAACAGGTGGGTGCCATCCCGACGGCTTCACGCTCCCTGCTTCCGTACTCAGTTCATGACTGCGGGAGGTCTGCAATTCACCGCCGGAGTGCTGGCTCCCGATGAAAAAGTTGTAGGGTTATAAAAGCACAGTCCGCGAATCGGGCAGAATATTAGATTGTCAAATGATGATATAAAATAGTTTTGCAGTAGTAATATATGCGGAAACGGACGGATTATTCTCTGAGATAATCTTCGGTTTCGTAAAGCTCATGGAAGCGATCCTGAAACAGATCCGCCAGCGCCTCCACCAGCTTTTCATCCTCGATTTCGGCCAGCTCTTCTTCGCCGTTGACGTTGTCCACGCGGAGGATGATGTATTCTCCCTCGCCGGTTTCCTCATCCAAAGAGGCAAGCGGAAGGAGAGCGACAAATCGACCGTCGTCGGTTTCAATCGCATCCAGAACGTCAAACTCGGACATACGTCCTTCATCGTCGATCAGTGTGATGATGGAATCCTCGATTTCGCCGTCATCGGTTTCGCCTTGCGCTTCGGCCGGAATACCTGTTTTATCCTGTTCCAAAGCGTCTGAATCAAATTCGCTCATTGTTTCCCTCGTTTCAAAAGTCTGGTCGTCCGACGCCTCGCTGTCGCTGCTGCCGGATGCATCCGGTGAAATATGTCTTCGTCCATCGGACATATGTATTTTACACGCTTTTTTTCGATTAGTCAATAGTAATTTTAAGATATTTCAAAATAAATAATTTTTTTCAAGTTTTTTGAAAAAAATTATTGACAAAACGATAAAGGTGTGCTATATTATAGTTGAGCTTAAGAGAGGGAGGGAAAAAGAAGAAAAACAGCTCAAGGTCAGTTCCGAAAAAGAAATCCCGATCGAATATGAAAAACATTAAGACGAGATGGAAAATGAAGAATTGAAAAGCTTGCATCAAAAAGATCAAAAAGATCAAGCGGCTGTTTGCAATCGACGTATGGGAACAACCCGAAACGTAAGATTGATTCTTTGGAACACTTGATTGAGCATCATAAAAAGAAACGGGGTGGATCCGATGGATGAAATGACAGCCTCACAGCACATCGGAACCGAAGCCCACGGAACTGAGATTGCAGCGCAATAAAAAAAGGCAATCCGCGCTCAGGAGTTTTTATAGCAAGCGATCCGAAATGCGAAAGCAAAAAGCAGATCGACAAATGCAGGATAAAAACCGGCGCAACAATGTTGATTGAAATGCCTTAACAATTGCCGCAATGAGCAATCCAAAAGGCTTCGATAATAGGTAAGCAAGAAAGCGGAACGGAAAGCCGCTTTAAACCAAGGACAGATGACCGGGACAGAAAAGTCCGGAAAAAGAAATGTCCGAAATATGCTGCCAAAGAATCCGAAAGGCAGGAAAAGGATAAAAGCCTTTGAGGAACAGGCAGATCAAAGCCGCGCAAATGTATAAACATTACTGCTGTTGATAGGCGTTCGCACAGAAGAGCATCAAAGTGGATAACACGGGAATGCAAAGAGGAAGCGAAACGCAGAGACGTGTGTGATGAGTGAAAATAGTTGAGGGCAGCGAAAGGAAATCTCAGCCGGTCGTGAAAAGGGCGGGATGTTCCGTTACGGAATGATGACGATGAAAGAGTGAAAGGTAATAGCTGCCGGCAGTAAAAATTATACATGATGAAGAGTGAACCATTGACAGCTCCAGGCGAAAAACGCAGAGAAAGCCAATGTTGAGCATAGAAAGAGGCCGAAAGGCAGTAGAATGTAGCGGCAAAATCCGATGTATGATTATTTCGAGGCGAAAGCTTTTGACAAATAACAACTGATAGAAAAGGTTGAGTCCCATGAGAATCTGAAACGGCGTCACCGTAAATAGTTTATGAAGTCCGGAAGGCAAGTGAGCTTTTATGAAAAGGTTTTACAAGCTGCTGAATAAATAAACGGTAAAGGGTGAGTCCAAAGTACAGTTAAATTTAAAACGGCGAAGTGATCGGTAAGATATTCGCTGAGGGAAAAACTGAGTAAGATCAGTCACGAAAAAACAAAATAGCTACGGCGGCATACAGCCGGAACCGGTACCGATATTGCAGATGATATCGGTACCGTTATTTTTGTATGTAGGAATGTGTGATAAAAATCAAACGAAAAAAATAGTAAATTTATTGTGAAAAGGTATGGACGAATCGCAATTTATCATGTATAATATAAGCAGAATATTGTGAGTAAATGGGGGAATGTGCTATGTTGATACCTAACTGGCTTTCCGTCTCTGTCATTCTGGTGGCTTTTGTGACCTGCATGATCTACCTGGAATTCAGCAGAAGCAAATATGTGCTGTCCACCACACATAAGGCGCTGACCGTCAACGGTCTGCCGCGAGTACTCGACGGCATGAAGTTTGTCGTGATCAGCGATCTGCACAGCATGTATTTTGGCAAGAACAACACGGAGCTGGCGCGAAAGGTCAAAAGAGAACGTCCGGATTATATTCTCTTCACCGGCAATATGGGGGACGCCAAGGCGAAAGACCTCGACGCGTTCTATGATTTCCTCGACGCGGTCGGCAGGGATATTCCCGTCGTCATGGTTCCCGGTAAGGAGGATCTGCGTCTCGGCAACGGCGGCTTGCATAAGAATTTTGTCAAGTCGGTCAGTGAAGCAGGCGGCGTGATCCTGAATAACTCCAGAGCCGAGATTAATGTGGATGGCGAAAGAATCTATATCTACGGCTACTGCCCCGGTTTGAATGCGGACGAGAACAAGCCGGTGGAAGAGTGGAAGTATAACAAGGTACGTACCGATGACGTGGAAAAAGCACTCGGCAGCTGCCCGAAGGACGCCACCGTTATTCTGATGACGAACTATGCCAAAGGATTTGAAGCGTATTCGCGTTGGGGCGCGTCGGTTGTGTTTGCAGGAGGCACACATGGGGGCTATTACAGAATCCCCTTTATTGACCGCCTCATCCGCAACAACAAGATTGCCTACACCGCCGGGGAATACCGACTCGCGAGAAGCACGATGTATGTGACGCGCGGTCTGGGAAGCCCCACACGCGTGAGATTCAACAACCCGCCCGAAATTGCGGTCATCAGCATCGCCCGGCCCAACAGTCCGCTGCTTAAGACGATGCCGGTCAGCACGGACAACGCCTATGAAGTATTCTCCTACTGGGCGAAGTCGGAGGGCAGAGCATTGCGGGAACTGCTTAACGAGCGCACCGACGCGCTGCGCGATTGGTGGGATGATCTCACCGGAAAAGAGCGTTCGGTCTATTCCAGACGCGGCACTGCCAACAAAGAGCGAAGCACTTATCTTTCTCCGCAGGAGCGTGCCAAGGAAAACGCCAGACGCGGCATGAGGGGCAACGGCGTGCGCCGGGTGTCCAGAGTCAAAACCCGCTCCGAATATATCAGCGATTTGCAGGCGGAGATGGGCAATACGGACGCGGTTCATTCTTATGATAAGTTCATGAGCGCGGAAGAAATCGACAAGATTAAGGTCTTTGGCGATATTCACATCTAAATGAAAGGAAACATGGCGGATTGTGGCAAATAATCCGCCTGTTTTTATTATGGTAAAAGAAAGGTTGTTATGCATGGCGACAATTATTAAAAACGTGGATATTATTAACGCGGATGGCACGGTTCACGGCGATATACTGGTGAAAGACGGCGTGTTTGTACGCGTGGGCGGCGAGATTGCGCCGCAGGAGGGGGACGAGGTACTCAACGGAGAGGGACTTTGCGCGATTCCCGGCATTGTGGATATGCATGTGCATCTGCGCGATCCCGGCCAGACGCAGAAAGAGGATATTCTCACGGGCTGCGCGGCGGCAGCGGCAGGCGGTGTGACCTCGCTGGTATGCATGCCCAATACCGTCCCCACGGTTGACACGCCGGAGATCGTGTCATATATCAAGGAAAAAGCGGCGGGAACGGGAGTGAATGTTTACCCGGCAGCGGCGATTACTTACGGGATTTCGGGTAAGGGATGCTGTGATTACGCGGCGCTCAAAGAAGCAGGCGCGGCGGCACTTTCCGACGACGGCCGACCTGTGGAACATGACGACATGCTGCGGCGGGCACTGGTTGAGGGACAGCGGCTGGGTCTGCCGATTCTCTGCCACTGTGAGGATTTGAAGCAGGCGGCAGGCGGTAAGGTGCATGAGGGACTCGCCTCCGAAAGGCTCGGCGTGAAAGGGATGTCCTCGGCGGCGGAGTATCAGGATATAGAGCGCACCATCGCGCTCTCGGAGGAATGCGGCGCGCCGGTGCATATCTGCCATGTCAGCGCGAAGGAGTCCATCGAAGCGGTACGTCAGGCAAAAGCGCGCGGCGTGCAAGTGACCTGCGAAACCGCACCGCATTATTTTGTCTATACGCAGGAAAAAGTGCTGGGGCGTGACGCGGATTACCGCATGAATCCGCCGCTTCGCACGGAGCAAGACCGCCTTGCCGTGATTCGCGGATTGCAGGACGGCACCATTGACGCGATTGCGACCGATCACGCACCGCACACGCCCGATGACAAGGCGGATTTTGTGGCGGCGCCGAATGGGGTGGTGGGCATGGAGACTTCCCTCGCGGCAACGCTCACCTACATGGAAGGAACACTGACACTGAATGAAATCGTGAAGCTGATGTCAACCAATCCGGCTTCCATCATGGGCATTCCCGGCGGCGCCATTCGGGAAGGCGCACCTGCGGACTTTGCGCTGGTGGATAGGAAGGAAAAATGGGTGGTTGATCCTGACAAGCTGCATGGCAAGTCGAAAAATGCCGTCTTTAAAGGGGAAGAATTGACAGGCAAAGTCAAGGCCACCTATTGCGGCGGCAGGAAAATCTTTGGTGAATGAAAAGGTGATCTTCTTGCAGTATCGCATTTTTGACGGGCAGTACCGCTACAAAAACGAGCGGAACGGTGTGCAGATTGTCGGCGTGGAGGACTTGAAAACGACGGCGATTGACATTCCAAATGAAATTGACGGGCGTCCTGTGGTGAGCATTGGCAACGAAGCCTTTTATCTGTGCTTTGACGCGGGCAGGGTGTCTATTCCACCTACGGTGAGGAAGATCGGAAAGGATGCGTTTGCCTGCTGTCATTCGCTCGAAACGATGGATATCCCTCTCAATGTACATGTGATTGACGACGGAGCGTTCCGGGGGTCAAAAAATCTGCGTGGGATGGTTATTCCGGACGGCGTGACAGAAGCAGCGGAGGATTTGTTCAATGATTGCCGTCAACTGGAGTCGGTAACGCTGCCCGACAGTATGCTAAAAATAGGAAAAAATGCGTTTTACTGCTGTTTTGCGTTGCAGTCGATCCATTTGCCGGACAGACTCATCGAGATTGGCGAAAGTGCGTTTGAACGCTGCCGTTCGATGACCACGCTGCATATGCCTGACAGTGTGACGAAAATAGGGGAGGGGGCTTTCGACGGATGCAAAGGACTGAAAGAAGTGGTGATGTCGTCTGCTGTCAGGAAGCTGCCGGGTTATGTGTTCAACTGGTGTGAAGGGCTGACATCCTTTTCGGTATCCAATCATGTGACGGAAATCGGAGAATGCGCGTTCAAACGTTGTCATTCGCTGTGCCGCGTTGTTATTCCGCGAAGTGTGTGTAAAATTCATCCAACCGCTTTCGAGGAGTGTGAAAATCTCCTGATAGAGGGTGAAAGCGGCTCAGCGGCGGAGAAATATGCCATGGCACACGGAATACCGTTTGCCCCGCGCCCAAGCAGGATTTAAAATAGCCCCGTCAAAAAACAACAAGGTCATTTTTTCAAAATAAAATAGAACAATATGACCAATGAATTTGGCTGTTTATCAACGAAAAATCCTTGATTATCCTACCCGAATGTAGTATAATATCCTTGATCGTAAATCGAAAGGAAATGGTAAAAAATGTCATTCAATCGTCTGATCGACAAAATTATTGAACTGAAAAATCCCACCGTGGCGGGTCTTGACCCCAAGCTGGAATATGTGCCACAGTATATCCGCGACAAGTATTATGAGCAGTATGGCAAGACGCTCGAAGCGGCGGCGGAGGCGCTGTATGAATACAACACCGGTCTGATTGACGCGCTCTGCGACATTGTTCCGGCCGTCAAGCCCCAGATGGCATATTATGAGATGTACGGCTGGCAGGGCGTCAAGATCTTTGAGCGCACCGTAAGATATGCCCAATCCAAGGGTATGTATGTCATCACCGACGGCAAGCGCAACGACATCGGCGCGACGATGGAAGCCTATGCGGCGGGACATCTGGGCATCACTGATATTGATGGGGAAGAGGTGGAAGCTTTTGGTGCGGATGCGTTGACGGTCAACGGTTATCTGGGCAGCGACGGCATTACCCCGCTTCTCAAGGTTTGTGCTGCGCGTGACAAGGGCATCTTTGTGCTGGTCAAGACATCCAATCCCTCGTCGGGCGAATTGCAGAACCTTGAACTCAAAGGCAACGAAAGCGTCTATGCTCGCATGGCTGTGATGTGCGATGAATGGGGCAAGGAACTGCCGGGCAAATACGGCTTCACAGGCGTTGGCGCGGTTGTAGGGGCGACCTATCCCGAACAGCTCGCGGAGATTCGCTCGGAGCATCCGTCTATCTTCTTCCTCGTGCCGGGTTACGGCGCGCAGGGCGGCGGCGCAAAGGGTCTGGTCGGCGCGTTCAATAAGGACGGACTGGGCGCGGTGGTCAATTCCTCCCGTGCGATTATGTGCGCTTACAAGAAAGAAGGCTGCGACGAGCGCGATTATGCGGGAGCTGCCAGACGGGAAGCGCTGCGCATGAAGGACGATATTAACAGCGTGCTGTAATAGAATGAAATAAATGAGAATTTAGAGGAATAACAAAAAAGAAAAAAGCATAGCGCAGCGCATAA
>CAMHAV010000026.1 GCA_946182865.1 uncultured Clostridia bacterium | reverse complement strand
GCTCGCATTCGCTCGCTAGTTATGCGCTGCGCTATGCTTTTTTCTTTTTTTCCTACCCCGCTAAATTTTCATTTAGCGGGAGAATACCATTGAAAGGGCCATTGCTTACCGGGGTAGAATTTTAGTATTAAAAATTCAGCATTCCTCACGGCTGCGTGTGCGCAGCTTATCCGACAGGAAGGCGGCGGCCATAGAGAACACGCTCGCCATCAGGGCCAGCAGCGGCAGCATGGGCGCGCTTTCACCCGTGGCGGGGCTGTCAATGGCGTTGGGCACGCTCTGGTGCTTGGTTTCGGTCGCGACGGTTTTTCCTCCGTCGGAGGGGTTGACTACCTCAGGCTGGTTGTCGGTTTCTTCTTCCGGTTCTTCGGTGGGTTCTTCCTCCTGCTGCGAACCGAGATAGTGCATTTCCGCGTTGTCAAACGCTTCGCCGTTGTCCGTTCCCTGCTCCACCTGCGCCCAATCTTCCTTGGTACCGGCGTAATACACGTCGTCAATGTCGCATTCCTCAAATGCCTTGCTGCCGATGCGTGTGACCGACGAGGGAAGGGTGAGGGTTTCGAGAACGCAGCCGGGGAAGGCGCTCATGCCGATGGAGGTCACGCCGTCTTCCAGTGTGACGTCGTTGATGAGCGGGAACATGGGAAGCCACGGCGCGATGGAAAGCGGTTCCTTCGTGTCGTCCGTATCGTCGGCATACGAGCCGAAGTCAAAGAATTTGGAAAAATCAACCATAAAGCCGCTGCTTTCCGCGTCATTACCGTCACCGTCTTTTTCCTCGTCCTCGTCATCTTCCTCCGAAAGCCATTCGTCGAGCCATTCACTCTCGTCCTCGTCGTCATCGTTCTCGTCGTCAAGCCATGCATACGGGTCGTCGTAATCGTACATATCGCCCTTGCCGCTGACGGTGAGTTTTCCCGCATCGACGTTAAGCTCCCATTGGAGGTTGTCCCCGCATTGACCCGATTTGGCCATGTCAGCGGTGGCCTCCTTGAAAAGTTCGACAAAGATGGACGAGAAGAAGTCCATGACATCCTGCCCGGTAAGCTCGGTTTTTTTCAGTTCCTCCAGCTGACCGATCCAGAGATTGGCAGCGCTTTCGAGCTGTTCGGTTTCTTCCTGCGTGAGCGTCTGCGACTGCCTGATCTCATCCAGTGATTCCTTGAAAGAGGCAATTATGTCGTCTATCATTTGAGGGTCGATCGGTTCGATCTCCCAATCCACATCTTCATCGGCATTTTCATCGTCTTCCCAGTCGTCGTCTTCCCAGTCGTCGTCTTCCCAGTCGTCGTCCTCATCGTCGTCTGATGACGCGTCATAGGTGATATCTTCCGCGTTGTCGGCGCCTGTGGCTTCCTCTGTGATGTCAGCGGCGGGGTTCACTTCCGTCACGGAAGGGGTGGAGGCGTCGCCGCCCGTTTCCTCTGTTGTTTCGCCGTCCGTTTCATCGGCGGTTTCGTCGGAAGTCGCTCCGTCCGTTTCGTCATCCGTTGTTTCAGGCACTTCGGAATCGGTTTCGTCATCGACGGAGGTACTGTCCGCCGCTGCTTCCTCTGCGGGTCTTTCGCTTGCTGCGCCAACGGTCTCCTGTTCCCCGCTGTTTTCCGCATAGGCGACGGTGGTCACGGACAGGTCGGAATCCGATACCTCGCCCGCGAATACGGTCGTTGCCTGCATCGACAGCACCATCGCGGCCGCAATGGCTGTCACCAACAGCTTTTTGTTCTTCATGATGATACACTCCTTCTGGTTATTTGATTGCCGAGCAAATGGATATTGAAAAATAGTTGCTCCAATCGTATTGATTATATCACAATTTATGATTTCGTCAATTGTTTAACAATGAAAAGTTTGTAAATATGCTTTTCCTGTCAAACGAGGATTTGAAAATTCCGGTTATTTTAAAACGTAATATAAAAATCATAAAACGTGATGAATCTTTTATATTATAACACAAAATATAATATTGTCAATATCAGCCACCACAAAAAATGTTAAAACATGGTATAGTAAGGAAAATCATAACCACAAATCGCTGATTTGGCCGTACGGGGAGGGAAGAGTATGGCGGAGAAGATTTATCGGGAACTTGGCGTGAGGATTGCCAGACTGCGCATGCGCCGGGGAATGTCTCAGTCGCAGGTGGCGGGCATGCTGCATATTGCACAGACCACGTATTCCAATTATGAAAACGGTTCGCATAAAATTCCGCTGGAGCAGCTCCAGCAGCTTGCTTCCTTTTACGATGTTTCGTATGATGATTTGCTGGGGAGCATCGCGAAGCCCGCATTTGACGAGCAAACCATGATGAACAAGCTGTCACGTCTCAACGTCAGCGGCAAGAAAAAGGTAATGGAATACATTGAGGATCTGTCTGCCAATGACAAATACACACAGAATATGGGATGAAAACAGTGAAAAGATAGAATTTTCGACAAAAATGATTGTATTTTATTCGGAGTTATGCTATAATATGTTCAAGATAATGCCATCATAAAATGTGGAGGAATGAAAATTGGATCAATTTGATAATTTTGATGATTTTGATAGCCATTTCAATAAAGGAAAAGAGACGAGGACGGACAATGATGAAATGACGGATGATTTTTCCGCTGAGTCTGTCTCGTCTGTTCCACAGGAAGCGTTCGGATCGCAGAGACGGCCGAAATTCAGACGAGCTGCCGCGAATCATTTTAGTGCTTCGTCTGCCGCGCCGGAATTTGAGTCTGCATCTGTTCCGGCACAGCCCGAACCCATTCAGGTGCGTTCCGAATCCATTCGAGAACACGGGGGCTCTGTGCCGACGGCAGAAGAAATATGGGCGACGGCAGCTCAGAAGGTGGCTGCCGAGGCACCTGCGGCTGCCGAGGCACCTGCTGCTGTCGAGGCACCTGCGGCTGTCGAGGCACCTGCGGCTGCCGAGGCACCTGCGGCTGCCGAGGCACCTGCGGCTGTCGAGGTACCTGCGGCTGTCGAGGCACCTGCGGCTGCCGAAGCACCTGCGGTTGTCGAGGTACCTTCGGCTGCCGAAACACCTGTGGCTGCCGAGGCACCTGTGGCTGCCGAGGCACCTGTGGGTGTTCCACAATCCGCGCAGCCTGCCGCGGGGCAAGACACAAAAGCACATTCCCGTTCTGTCAGGGCAACGGCTGCCGAATTGCTGCAAGCCTATATTGACTGTCCTAGCAAGCTGATCAGAAGCGGTACCGACGTGAACGAGGTTAATCAGAGATATTTGTCGGGATTGAAATACGGTGCGGAATGGGGATTTAGCACGGTCATTATTCCGGTGTCGCAGGAACTGGCGAATTATTTATACCAGGCTGAGCATGGCCAGCCTCTCAGTATAGACAAACTGCGTGAAAGACGCAGCACCATGCTTTGGGAAAGCAAAACGGTCGCAGGGGATGCTTTTATCCGATCCTCCTTTGAACAGAAAATCAGTTACATGGAGAGCAGAAATATCAATGTGCAAGGTTTTGTGAACGCGAAGGTCCAGGGCAAAGCTATCAATTGTTTCAGTTCTTTTGTTTCTCAGGGAAAAACCGTTTGCGATATTATTATGGCGCAGATTCCCACGACCAATCCGTGGGAGGTATTCATCTGGCTGCCCATAGGCGGCATCAACGGCGCGCCGTCCGATCAGAATCTGATGGCCGTTTCCAAAACGTGGTATGATGTGTGCGGCGCACTCCCGGCAGTGCTGAGCTATGCCGCCGTGGAATATTTCGTACCTCACGGCAGGCCTTCGCCGGAGGAGGCTCTTGAAATTGCCAAAGGGCATTTTGCCGTCTGTCCCGAGCGTGTGCTGCGTCTAACCAAAAGTCACTGCCTTGGCGAACTGGCCGACACGCTCACCAAGTCCTGTGTGTGGTATTTGGGATGGAAATGATGAACCGCATTTCCGGATAGCCCCATAGATGAAAAAGAAAAAAGACGATCGTCAAACATTTGCTTGACGGTCGTCTTTTTTATCGTATTACAAATCCAGATCCGAAATCAGCCATTTGCCGTCCGGCTGTTTTTCCAGAATACAGATAAAAGCGGTTTCAACGGTGCGGTGATGTTCGTCGTAATTAGCGGAGCCTTCCACCGGCTGCACAATCACCTCCACCTGATAGGCCAGATAGCTGTCGCTGCCCGCGTCGATTTTCTGCCCGCTGATCTCTTGCAGTCTCGCGGTAGCATAGCCGAATACGTCGCCGTCATGGAAAAACTGCTCTTGAAATTCCACCGTGCAGTAGGGTCGCATTTCCTCGTAATCGGCGGTTTCAAAGGCGGCAAACCATGCCTTGATGACGGCGTGCGCGGTGATGTCGTCCTTTTGCTTGGACGAACACGACGCAAGACATCCCATCATCATCGGCAGGGAAAGTAAAATACAGAGGAATGAACGAAATTTTTGACGTTTCATGTGACTCCCTCCGGTCGGCGTTAATTGATGAATTCCGCGTCGTCCATTTCGACAAAGGGTCTGTCGCTGGCCTCCATGGCGCTCAGGCCGGTGCGGGTCTGCTCCACGATGGGATAGGCCGCGAATTTCTCCAGAATCGCGTCAAGGTCTTCGGGCGAACCGGACACCGTGACAATGGCGGTGCTGTCGCCGATGTACACCACATTCATGTGGTTGCGGAAAGTCAGGTTGAGAAATTCGGTGCGGTGCTTGGGCTGACACTTGAATTTGACCATCATCAACTCGGAATAGATGGCCTTTCTCTCGTCGAGAATGGCAATGCGGCGGATATCCTGAATCTTGCTGAGCTGGCGGATGATCTGGGACATTTCCAGCTCGTCATTGGTGACCACAACCATGGTCATACGCGTAAACTTAGGATTTTCGGTGGCGCATGCCGAGATGGTTTCGATATTGTAGCCGCGGCGGTAGAACAGTCCCGACACTCTCTGGAGCACGCCGGGGTGGTTTCTCACCAGCGCAGAAAGAACCTTTTTATTAGACATGGTTTTGTTTCCCTTTCAAAAAATAGATTCCAAGCGCGAAGCGCTTCATTTTTTATTCTTTATTCGGTATTCTCTATTCTTTTTTCTTTGAGTGAGCGAACGCGAACGTTTCAGTTCATTTCCGTGATGATCTTATCGGCGCCGGCTCCCGGAGGAATCATCGGCAGCGCGTTGATATCCTTGCTGATCTGGCAGTCGATGACGACGGGGCCGTTTTTGGCAAACGCGGCTTTGAGGGTTTCTTCGATCTCGTCCCGTTTGGTGATGCGCATGCCCGTCACGCCAAAGGCTTCCGCCAGCTTGACGAAATCGGTCTTGCGGCAGGGGTCGGTGTGGCTGAAACGTCTGTCATAAAAGAGCTTCTGCCACTGACGCACCATGCCCAGCACCCGGTTATTCATGACCAGCACCACGATGGGCAGGTCATAGCTTGCCAGTGTGGTGAGCTCGTTGAGATTCATATGGAAAGAGCCGTCGCCCGTGATGAGGACGACACGCTTGTCGGGATTGCCCACCTGCGAACCGATGGAGGCGCCCAGACCGTAGCCCATGGTTCCCAGACCGCCGGAAGAGACAAAGGTGCGGGGCTGCTGGAAGTGATACATCTGCGCGGTCCACATCTGATGCTGTCCCACGTCGGTGCAGACGATATCTTCGGGACGCATGAGTTGATTGAGCTGCGCGAAGATGGCTTCGGGGGTGGCGTTGTCGCCGTCGTCCTGTGTGCAGTGAATCTCGTCGCTCCACTTGGCGATCTGCTCCACCCATTCGGCGTGATCGGCTTTGTCCACTTCCTTGGCCAGCTTGGCGAGCACATCGTCCGCGCCGCCGCGAATGGTGAGGTCTACCAGCACGTTCTTGTCAAACTCCGCCGCGTCGATGTCGATCTGGATAATCTTGGCGTTCTTGGCGAAGGCCTTCGCGTCGCCCGCCACACGGTCGGAGAAGCGTGCGCCCACGACCAGCATCAGGTCGCAGTTGTCGGTGGCCATGGCGCTGCCGTAGCCGCCGTGCATGCCGATCAGACCGCAGTAGAGGCGGTGATCGGAGGGGAATCCGCCCAGACCCATGAGGGAACAGGACACGGGCATGTCCGCTTTTTCCGCAAGGGCCAGAAGCTGCTGGGAGGCGTTGGCGGAGATCACGCCGCCGCCCGCGTAAATCATGGGGCATTTGGCGTTATTGATAAGGCGCACCGCCTTGGCGATGGAGCTGTCGTCGGCTTCATAGGCGACTTTATCCTTGGGCTGTTCGCTGACAAATTCCGCAAATTTGGCGGTCACGTCTTTGGGAACGTCCACGAGAACGGGGCCGGGTCTGCCGGAGCGGGCGATACGGAATGCCTTGCGCAGAATGGGAGCGAGTACTTCCACATCACGGACGATAAAGTTGTGCTTGGTGATGGGCATGGTGATGCCTGTAATGTCCACTTCCTGGAAAGAATCCTTGCCGAGAGCGGGTGTGCCGACGTTGCCGGTGATGGCGACCATGGGGATGCTGTCCATCATGGCGGTGGCGATGCCGGTGACAAGGTTGGTGGCGCCGGGGCCGGAGGTGGCGATGACCACGCCGGTCTTGCCGGTGGAACGGGCGTAGCCGTCGGCGGCATGGCTGGCGCCCTGTTCGTGGGCGGTGAGGATGTGGGTGATTCTGTCGCTGTACTTGTAGAGCGCGTCGTAGATGTTGAGCACCGCGCCTCCGGGATAGCCGAAGACCGTGTCAACGCCCTGCTCCAGCAGCACTTCGCAGATGATGTCGGAACCGTTAAGTTTCATGATTGGCAATTACCTCCGTATTTTCATTCATTTTATGCAGTACCGCAAATAGAATTAACGATATTATAGCACCGCATACAGCGCTGTGTCAATGAATTTGCCGTGTTTTTATCGGAAAAAACGCATAGGAATGGATAAGTATTTTTTGCAAGGGCGGCAATGCTCTCCAAAAGGCACAAAAAAAGCATGCTGTTCCCCCGGAATCCGCAGGTTCCCCGGAATCCGCAGGTTCCCCGGAATCCGCAGGTTCCCCGGAATCCACAGGTTCCCGAAAGGACAGCATGCTTTTTTGACTTTCTGTCAGGATTGCTCCTGCAATGCCATTCTCTTTTCAAATTCCGCGACAGACATATGCGCACGTTCCGCCGCCTGCGCCAAGGTCAGAATGCCATCCTTCACCAGTGCGGATAGGGTGCTTACAATACCTTCCACAATCCCTTTTTCCATGCCTTTTTCCATGCCCTCGGCGAGACCCTTTTCCATGCCCTCGGCCATTCCCTCGGCTCTACCTTCCGCGATCCCCTCAGCTTTGCCCTCGACCATTCCCTTGGCTCTGCCTTCCGCGATGGCGTCGTTTCTCATTTCTTCAATCGCCAGACACATATCGACCTTCTCCTCTCTTTCCCCGTATTTTAATTTGGAACCGGTGACAATATTCACCATATCCGCCGTTTTTTTGGATATACGCCTGTATCCGCTGTCCTCATGCACAATCTCGTTCAGACGCGTTTTGTTCCTCGAATATTTGACGTATTTCAGGGCCAGCCGCAGCTCGGTGTGAAACTTTCCGAAATCCTCGTCGGGAATTTCGGAAGGTGCGATCAGGTGCAGCCGGTAATTGTCAACAAACGGCAGAATTTCCTCGTCCACCTTCATCATACCGTGCAGATCGCGCGGCGCCGTCCACTCCTCCGCGCCGAAATACAGCGTCAGTGTGATCACCGGCAGCAGCGTATCCGAGCGCCAGAACCCGGAGAGATATTCTCCTGACGTTTCGGGATTCTCTCTGCTTTCGCGGTGGGCTTTCATGGTATCCTCCACCTGTGACATATACTGGATCGCGTCGTACAGCATATTGCGCACGGGCATGGCATAGTGAATCTGCGACTGGTTCTCGATGCCCAGCACCAGATACGCCATCTTTCCGTCCTCCATGGCCGTTACCATTTTCAGCACGTCGCGGAATTTCTGTATCGGTTCGGGCTGCTCCCCGCTGCCGTACGGCAGCGCAATGGCAGTGGTGTCGAGCGGCCGCAGCTGTTCCGGCCGGATGACCTGCCGTCCGTCGTACAGCAGGAAGTTGAACGCGTCCGCAAAGGTGGCGCTGTCCTGCATATATTCCTTGGTGACGGTGTCTTTGTCGGCCATTGGCCTCACTCCCTTCGTCCTTATTATATTCTTTCCCCGTTGTGCTGTCAAGGCGAAAAGTGTGAATCCGGCCTCGACAGGAGAAGGGCAAAAGAACCCAAAATCATCTCATAGGTTACAGCTCCCACCACCGTATAGACTGATAGATCAGCTTTTCCATGGTATCATAGCAGAGGGTATCGCCGACCGGCGTTTCTATC
The DNA here is from genome assembly GCA_946182865.1 of uncultured Clostridia bacterium. Lineage (GTDB taxonomy): Bacteria > Bacillota > Clostridia > Oscillospirales > Acutalibacteraceae > RUG762. The sequence continues at coordinate 20,768 of CAMHAV010000026.1, read as the reverse complement.
CGATGAAATCCCGTCTCACGGTAGCCGTGACGGAAATAAAATTCCTTGGCGGGCAGGGACGCCGCAAGAGTGGCCACGCCGCTGCAACGTCCGATCATAGAGCGTTCCGCAAAGTCCAGCAGCGCGCCGCCGATGCCCTTGCCCTGACAGGCGGGCAGCACAAACAGGCGGTCAATCCGGTTTTCCTTTATGGTGACGGTGCCGACAAGCGTGCCCTCACAGACGGCGGCATATACGCAGCCCTCCGCGATGTCAGCGGCGATTTTGTCGGAGGAATGGTGTTCCTTAAAATATTGTACCACCCCTTGCGGATAATAATGCGGGTAGACCGCGTCGATCGTGTCCTGCACGACCGACGCGATCCGCGGCAGGTCGCCGGAATTGGCAGCGCGGACGGGAAATGCCGGCGCGTAGGCACGGCGTTTCTTCAGAGAAACCGGATGGGTTCCGCATTCCAATCCGTTTGTCAGGCCCACGAGCACGCGCTGCGCCGCCTCAATTTCCTCCAAAGTCAGTTCGGGTAGCGCCTGCTGAACCAATTGGGCGACTTGGCGGTTTTCCATGGCATACGCGATATCGGATAAAAATACATTTTTGCCCTTGATTTTCAGGCCGCAGGCGGTGCCGTTGTCCTCTTCATCCCACGACAGGGAACGCGGCTTTGCCTCGCCGTATTCGATCAGCGCGATGGCTTCCCGATTGTCGGGGGAATCGGAGAGCTGATAGGTGAAGGCGTTCTCCAGCGCCTCTTGGTCCGCCTCTGTCTTGCCGCTTCGCAAAACATGCTCCGCGGCTTCCTCCACAAACGAAAGGAATTTATCGTTGATTTCATACTGTCTGCCGCCGATGATATTGTATCGAAAGCTTCGCTGCATTTATTCTCCTCCTCTTTCATAAAAATAGCGATATGATAGCGCCATATACGGCGCTGTAGCAATCAATTTGCCGTGTTTTTTATCGGAAAAATGTGTATATAAGTGCAATATGGTTGTCCCTTTTTCGTTGACATCGGCTTCATTTATTTCCAAACAGTAACACCATTATGTCGCCTTGGAAATCATCCGAGTCATCGTCATGATGTTGTAATTCTTTCTTTTCCGTATGTGTGTCGTATGCAGGCGGACTGTCAAAGGTTCTTATTTTCGGGGGATTTTCTATCAGATACCATTTCCCGATTTCATACGGCTGAGGACAGGGGTTTTGAGAATCCTTTTTTGGCATCAAATCTTCTTTAGAATATCCGGCGTCGTATGTTTCGCATTTTTCCTGTTTTAATGGCTTAGCCTCGCTCATGGGTTACATCTCCATAATAAGTGAATCAACTTCCGCCCAACGGCTCATTGCATGACGTCAGCAAATCGTCTGACGGCGGGTTGGTTTTGGCGGTGGGTGCCGATGATTTTCTCCATCCAGATCATGTCGTACCAGCGGTCGAATTTACAGCCGCACTGCCGGAAGGTGCCGACTGTCGCAAAGCCCATGTGCGCGTGAAACTGTTCGCTGTTGTTGGTGAGATATTCGTCTTCCGGCTCGGCGTGGCCGATACAGGCGTAAAGGTTCAGCACGCCCATCCGGCGCAGTGCTTCTTCCAATGCTTCATACAAAGCCCTGCCAGCCCCGTGTTGGCGGTCATTTTGGTCGATATAAATTGTCAGTTCCGCCGACCAGTCATAGGCGGCGCGACCCACGAAAGCGTGCGCGTAAGCATAGCCGATGATGCGGTTGTCGTCCTGCCGGACGGCGGCGAAATAGGGGTATTTTTCCAAAACATTCTGGATGCGGCGGCGGAATTCTTCCACCGTCGGGGTGACGGTTTCAAATGAAATCGCCGTGTGTTCCACATAATAGCGGTAGATATCCAGAAGCGCCGGTGCGTCGTCCGGCGTAACAGGTCGGATGAAGATGTCGCTCACGGTTGTGCCTCCTTTCGGGCGGATGAAAGCCCTTTGTAAAGTTCCCATACATCCGTCAATGCCTCGCCCAGCGGGTCGGAAAAATCCCATCCGTCTACGATCATGCGGGGATAGACGGGAAGAAACACCTTCGGGTCAAGCGCAAGTTCCATTTGTGACAGTTCCTTTTGCACCAACCGAAGCTGCTGCGCGTCGCGGGAACTTTCTCCCGCTTCCGTCAAAGCCAATTCCTGATTGACCCGCGCCTGCACGCGGTGGAGCTGCGTCAAAAAACGCATGCCAGACACTCCATTTCAATGACCTTCCATTCTCTCCCATGAAAATCGAAGGTTTCCTCGTCGGTGGCATAGGGGCGGAAGCCCATCTTTTCATAGCATTCCATGGCGCGGCGGTTGATGTGGAACACGCCGAGCGTCATGCGCTTCATGCCGAGGATTTCAAAGCAGTATTGCTTGGCGAGGGCGAGCATCTGCTTGCCGTAGCCCTTGCCGCGCTGGTTTGCGTCCACCACGATGAAGCCGATATGAATGGAACCTGCTTCCCAGTCGGCATTCCGCAGCAGAAAATATCCCACGGGTCTGCCGCTGTCATCAAGCGCCGTCATCATGAATTCGCAGGGATTGTCGCGTGCGCCGTCCAGACGCGCGTTGATCTGCTCCCCCGTCAGCGGGTACTGATAGCGGCAGGCACTCCACATGGCAAAGGTTTTTTCGTCGGTCAGCCAGCTGGCGACGATGTCTCCGTCACAGGGCTTGTACGGTCTTAATCTCATCATAGGTTTCATCGTTCCTTTCCAAAGCAAAAAAGGATTGACCGACCCACTTTCCAACAGTGCCGATGAATCCTTTTAACTGAAATCGTTTGTCGCGAAGGCAGCCGCCTGTGCGATCGGGTGGTGAGGACTGTGTTGCCTTCTGTTTGTATTATAGCCTTTTTTGCCGCGATTGTCAACCGATTTGGCAAGAGAAGGACGGTATCACGAATCCACGAATTCACGAATCCACCCGGCTGAAATACAGCACGTCGGCGTCCTTGTCGTAGATGGCCAGCGTGAAGTTGAAGGAAGCGCGGCTGAACAGCGCCGCGTCGCTCTTTGGGTCGTCGCTCTCGCTGTGGCGGTCGATAAAGCAATAGTACCCGTGCGAGATGGGCGGCACCAGCGGATGTTCCCAGTCATTGTCCTTGATGATGAGCGGCGCGTGGGAATCGTCCCCATAGACGGCGGCGGAAAGATTGTCAGTCAGCGGCAGCGGCTTCCATTGGTCGCTTCGGGCGATTTCGTCCCGTGCGGTGTGATCGCTGTATTGCAGGGCGTAAAAGGAAGTGCCGTCGCCGTGAAATCCGCCGTGTGAATCGTATTCCGAGAGGATTTCGGCGGCGTCGCAGTTGACGGATACGGCGCGGGAGACGGATTGCCTGATCTGCGACCCGCTGTCACAGCCTGTCAGCAGCAGCACGGTCAGCAGCGCAAAAAGGATAGTAGTTCGCAAGTTGATTGTCGTTCTCCGGTTTTCCATAGAATTGACCTTCTTTTGAAAAATGATAAAAATAATAGAAAATATCGTCGGCGATGGCTTTATTATAGCATCACACTATTCGAAAGTCAAGATGCATTTATCGAATTTCAATATATTTAATCAATTCGTAACAACCGTACAGGTGTTGACCGAACAAGTGTTCACCGCCAAAAACAAATATCCACCGCCAAAGCAGGGAAGCCTTGACGGTGGATATTTTTCATTTAAACAATATGCGGCATATACTGCCGGGGTTGAATCGGAATTACAGAATGCCCATCGTGTTGAGCGCGCTGATGACATACTTGAGCAGGAAGAGACCCACGATGACATACATCAGCGGGTGAATTTCCTTGACTTTGCCCTTGGCGAGCTTGACGATCACATAAGAGATGAAGCCGAAAGCCAGACCGTCGGTGATGGAGTAGAAGAAGGGCATGCAGGCGACGGTGAGGAAGCAGGGGATGGCCACCTCGATGTCGCTCCACTCGATGTCCTTGAGGGAGCCGCACATCATAACGCCCACGACGATGAGGATCGGAGCGGTGGCCGCGCTGGGAACCAGACCCACGATGGGGGAGAGGAAGAGCGCGAGCAGGAAGCAAAGACCCGTGACGGTCGAGGTCAGACCGGTCTTGCCGCCCGCGGAAATGCCGGCGGTGGATTCCACATAAGTGGTAACGGTGGAGGTACCCATGACAGCGCCGGTGGAGGTGGCAATCGCGTCGGCGAGCATGGCCTTTTCGATCTTGGGCAGGTCGCCGTTTTCATCGAGGTAGCCGGCCTTGTCCGCCGCGCCGATGAGGGTGCCGATGGTGTCGAACATATCGACCAGCACGAGGGTGATCATGGTGGCGATCAGAGAAGCGAGAGGCGCGGAGAGCAGATCACCGAAGCTGGTGAAGCACTTGCCGAACATGGAGAAATCGAGGTAAGGCATCCAGTTGGTGGGAGCGGTCACGCCGACGTTGATTTTAAAGACAAACTGCATGACGCAGCCGATGACCGAGGTGGCGATCATGGAGATAAAGAGCGCCGCGGGCACCTTTGCGACGACCAGCACGATGGTGATGATCAGACCCACACAGGCGAGCAGGACGGTGGGGGAGGCAAAGTTGCCCATGCCGACGGTGGTGGCGGCAGAGGATTCGCCCACCACGATGCCGGCGTTGACCAGACCGATCAGGGCGATAAACATGCCGATGCCCGCGCCGATGGCCTTTTTCAGGTCAATCGGAATAGCCTTGACCAGAGCGGTTCTCGCGCCGGTGACAGTGAGCAGGATGAAGATAAGACCCGCGATAAAGACAGCCGACAGGGCCGCGCCGGCGGAAAGACCGTAAGCGCCGCAGAGGGTGTAGGCAAATACCGCGTTGAGGCCGAGACCGGGCGCCTGCGCCATGGGGTAGTTGGACAGCCAGCCGATGAGCCATGTGCCGATGGCGGCAGCGATGCAGGTGGCCGTGATGACCGCGGTGTTTTTCATGCCTGTGGGCGAGTTTTCACCGAGGATGACGGGGTTAAGAAAGATGATGTATGCCATGGCGAAGAATGTCGTCAGTCCGGCAATAATCTCTGTTCTTACATTGGTGTTGTGTTCCTTGAGCTTGAAGATTTTTTCCAAGAGATAACCCTCCTATAAAAAATAGTTGACCGTTGACGAATTGTTTCTTGATTTGACAAAACACGACAACGGTACAACCCTATTATATAACACACCCGAAATATTTTCAACCCATATTTTTCATAGATTCTTCTTAATTTTTTTATATTTTTTCCACATAGGCGCGAGGAACCTTGCCGACTGCGGCAAATGGGGCGGCTTTTTATGCTTTTGCTTGACTGTCAGGGGATAAAATGCTATAATAATAACGGAAAGGGCAGGTGATTCCAATGGCGGCCAACCGTGAATATAAGGACAGACTTTTCAAGTTTATTTTTGGCAATCCGGAGAACAAAGAATGGACACTCAGTCTGTATAATGCAATGAACCATTCCCATTATACCGACCCCAACGACATCCGGCTCAATACCATTGAAAATGCGGTTTATATGAGCATGAAAAACGATGTGTCATTTTTAATTGCGGATACGCTGAATTTTTATGAGCAGCAGTCTACGTTTAACCCGAATATGCCGATGCGATTTTTAATTTATGCGGGAATGGTGTATAATAAATATGTGTCCGAAAGCAAGCGGTATCATAGATACAGCCGCACATTGCAGAAAGCGCCCACTCCGAAATGTGTGTGTTTTTACAATGGAACCGACGACAGGGCAGACCGGGTGATTTTACAATTAACCGATGCGTTTGCGCCGGATTCTTCGCCTGACATTGAAGTGAAAGTTACGATGATCAACATCAATTTCGGGCATAACAAAGATTTGCTGGAGGCTTGCAGACCGTTGGAGGACTATGCACAATTTGTAGATATGATTCGGGCCAATCAGAAAATCACAGACACATTGGAAGACGCGATAGACGTCGCGTTGGATAAATTACCCGATGATTCGGTGATTAAGCCATTTTTGACGGCAAATAAAGCGGAGGTAAAGTATATGTGTATCACGGAATATGATGAAGAAAGAACCTTTGCCGAGCAACGGGAAGAAGGCAGAGAAGAGGGCAGAGAAGAGGGAAGACTCAGTATGGTGATAGAGCTGGTGAAAGAAGGCATATTGACGATAAAGCAAGCGGCCGACAGAATGCAAATGACGGTGCCGGAACTGGAAGCCGAGATGGCGATGAACGCGTAATTACGAAAATTATGAAAAAAAACGACCTGTATCCGCCACGCCGCAGATACAGGTCGTTTGTCTTAAAAAACATCAGCAATGCCGCAGTTCCGCCAGATGTGCCACGCCGGGGATGCTTTCGCCCTGCCATGAACTGGTGGTGGACATCAGCGCGCCTGTGGCGATGACTAAAATCCGCCCCAGCGTCCCCTGTTCGAGCTGCTTCATGATGTGGGAGCAAAGCACGCTGCCCACGCATCCGCAGCCGGAGCCGCCCGCGTGAACATCCTGCGCCTCACGGTCAAAGATCATCATGCCGCAGTCGTTGTGGCGGTCGGCAAGGTCGATGTTTTCCCGCTCTAAAAGCTGCCGCAGCAGGTCGCTGCCGATAAAGCCCAAGTCCCCTGTCAGAATCAGGTCATAATCAGTGGGAGCGGTGGCCGTGTCGGTGAGAAAACGCTTGATGGTGTCGGCGGCGGCGGGCGCCATGGCCGCGCCCATGTTGGTGGGGTCCTTGATGCCGAGATCGTCGATAATGCCTACGCAGGCGGCGTTGACCGAAATGCAGCCGCCGTGTCCCACAATCGCCGCGCCCGCGCCCGTCACCGTCCATTGGGCGGAGGGCGTGCGCTGTCCGCCGTAGCCGAGCGGCGTGCGGAACTGGCGCTCCGAGGCGCAGAAGTGGGAGGACGTCACGGCGGCGCAGGTGGTGGCCGCGCCCGATTCCACAAAGACCGACGCGTTGATGAGGGCTTCGATCATGGTGGAGCATGCGCCGTACATACCCATGTGGGGAACGCCGAGGCTCCGCAGCCCGAAGGTGGAGGCAATGCACTGGTTGAGCAGATCGCCCGAGAACATCACATCCACATCGGAGGCGGGGAGCTTCGCCTTGTCGAGCGCCATGGTGACGACCTCCTGCTGCAAGGTGCTTTCCGCCTTTTCCCATGAGGCCTGCTCCAGCATCGCGTCCTCGTGAATCTTGTCAAAGCTGCCGCCTAAGGGGCCTTCGCCCTCTTTTTTGCCTGCCACGCCCGCAAAGCCCAGCACCGTGGGCGGCGTGTCAAATTGAAAGGTACCGCGTTGTATTCGCTGCAAATCAATCCCTCCGAATGTTTCCTATTGTTTCGTTCGGATTTATTCTTTGCGGGATGGGGGAATTTATGCGCGGTATTTATGATTTCCGAGTCGGCAAAATAAAAAAACTCACGCTTGCCAAGGCGTGAGAGTCGTGATATAATGAAAACAGTAGAAGGAACGGCGGCCGTTGTTCCGACTCCCTTGCAAAAAGGGGGTGATATGGGATGGTAACAGAGATTTGCTACATACTGGCGCTCGCGCTTCTGGTGGCAGTGATGTCTGACTTTATCAAAAATATCAAGAAATAACCGCCCTGTACTGCGAATAAGGGCGGTTATTTCCAATAACTAAACTTTAATGAGCGGGACAGCCAAAGCCGTTCCTTTTACGATTGTATGATAGCACATTTCGGGCGATTTGTCAAGAATGAAAAAAAGAGTGAGGACATAGGAGATGATGAAAAAACTCTCGGTTCCGGACGGATATTTTTATGAGGGATTTACCTTTGATATGTTCTTTTGTCTGCACTTTCGCGGTGCGGACGGGACGATTCATATTCGCATTTACAGCGATTATTATGTGAATATTCCTGCGGATTGGGCGCGGAAAGTGGAAACCTTTTCGGAGTGCAATTTTTCGAGTGACCCGAATGACCCCGTGCTGGCCTTTGTATTGGCCTGCATCCGATGGAGTGACAGCCACCAATTGCAAGGGATCTATGTCACGGATGATGAATTGGTGATTGCGTTTGCCAACGGTCTGACGCTCCATATTTCCCACTATGACGATGAAGATGACGCGTGGACGGTGGAAAAGGAAGCGTTTGTTCCCTGCGGAGACGGGCGGAAAAGAGAAACCGAGCTGCTGCTGTCGTGTGACAACGTATTGGCCGGTTCGGCAGTGGAAAACGGTCTGTTGTATGAGAACGAACCCGACAACCATTGAAAAAATTATACTTAAAAAATTCCAAATTGTATTTTATATAAAAGATATTACAGATTAAGGAGAGGAATGCCCGATGCAGTCAGTGAGAGACTATTTTGCCCCGTTTGACACGGAAATTGAGAAATACGCGGAAGGGGTGCATCTTCTGAACGAAGGCGCGGAGGAATCCGCTGTCAGAGCGTTTGAGCAGCGGTATGCTGTCAGACTTCCCTATTATTACAGGGAGTGGCTGAAAATCCACAACGGCGGCGAGCTGTTCGCGGTGCCGGCGGGTACGGTTCTGTCGGGGCTGTGCGGGGACAACGAGCCGATTACCGGGGAATCGTATCTGGAGAGCAATTTTGACCCGGTCAAAAGAGGCGGCGTGCCGCCCGAAGTTTTCATCATTGCCGATACGAACTTCGGTGATGTGATCGGCTTTGACCTGATCCGCACCAACCAATACGACGGGAAAGTGGTGGAATGGTCGCACGAAAGCGGGGAAATTTCGCGGACGTGGGAAAGCCTGATCGAATGGCTGACGGAAGAACTGGAAGAAGGCGCCATGACGGTGGATTACAACGGGGATGACAAATGAAAAATCATTTTTTGCCCCAGTCTTTTGTTGACTGCGGAGAGACATTTTATATCATTGACGATGCCGCGCATCTGGCGGATTTACCGCACTCCGCACGAAAGGATATGACCGGCAATTTGGTGAAGGAATCTCTCAGAAAAAAGATCGTATTCTGTCAGGAACATGAGGGCTTTTTCTGCGCGGTGAGAGAATTTATCATGGGCGGCGATCGTTTTTTCTGGTGTCCCACGCTGTTTTACCGACCGGACAGAGAGCCGGCGGTTCGCGTGTCGATTGAGAACGCCCGTTGCACCGCGTGCGGGCGGCAGGTGCTTGCGGCCAATCCCGCGCTGCCGCATTTGTACGAATTTTTGCCCAATATGTATGATTTGGCGGAGGAAAAGGAACGCTTGCCGGCGGTCGGCTGCCCCTGCTGCGGAGGAAAACTGTCCCGGCACGCGATATGGGCGGAATAACAAAAAAGAAAAAAGAAGAAAAAGCGAAGCGTAACTAGCGAGCGTATGCGAGCGTGGGAGTCCAGGGGGACGAGTCCTCCTGGCAGGGGTCTGGGGGCGGCGCCACCAGCGGGGGATGGGGCAGAGCCCCATAAGCGAAGCGCAGCTGAGCGGGCAAGACCAGCCTTGACTTAAATCGCAGTCGGGCGAATTCGGATGAGGTAATCTCCCTGTATTCGCCCAACCCCGTCGCAAATCCAAGCGCGTCTTGCTCGTTCGGCTTCGCCTCACTCGTGAGGCGCTGCCCTTGACCCGCCAGGAAGGCCTACCCCGAGATGACGCTTGCCGTCATCGGCTGGACTCCCACGCTCGCCTGGAAAAAAGACGCTCGCTAGTTATGCGCTGCGCTATGCTTTTTTCTTTTTTTGTTTGTTCCTACTGCGCTAAATTCTCATTTAGAGGAGGAAACGAAATGAAACGGTATATTGCGACACTGAGCGATGTGCAGCTGCAAGACAGGCTTCTGTTGATGAAGTGGAACAAATCCCACCTCAGCGAAATACTGATAGGACTGCGGGCGTTAGACGCGGGAAAAATCGACAGGCTGACACTTGCTCCGTCAGACGGCAGCGCCAGGTGCAAGGTGATTTTTACGGCCGACGGAATCATGCAGGCGCTTTGCGACGGGAAATGCTGTGATTTCCGGCTGAACGACAACCATTTCAGCGCGATCGAGGGTCTGCTGCTGGATTTTTTATTGGAATCGGCGTTTGAAGGGGAGCATCTTGATCTGGAACTGCCTTTGGCAGAAACCGGGATTCTATATGACTGTGTTATCGGAATCGGTAAATGATGGATGATTTTTCGCACTTGAAATTCCAATCTGTAATACAGATACGATCTATTACAGATGTTTGCTGCATTTTCCTGTGTCTGGCAGACAATAAGGCGCTGAAACGCCACGAAAGGAGCGTTTATCCATGGAGCTGAAAAATATTAACGACAATATTTTAACACGGCGATGGAAAGAAAGATATGCGGGACTGTCAGACGAGGTGAAAGCAAAACTGAAATGGCTGGATGATGCGTGTGATGACGATATCCGGCTGCAAGTCATCAAGCGGAAGCGTGCCTATCCGACCATCGGGGATATTTTTGAACTCAGGACACACGACGGTCTTTTGCTGCATGGGGTGGTTGCCAATCATCATGTCAACAATATCAACGGCGACGATCAATTGGTGATTTTTATTTTTAAACCCGATGCTGACGTGAGAGAATGTATTAACAGCGGAAAGATAGAGGATTCTTTGCTTATTCCTCCCAGAATTGTGACAAATGAGTACTGGACAAGAGGGTGGTTTTACACAGTCGATCATTGCGACGGACCGCCCCCTGTGGATTATGGCTTTTACAGTGTGGGAAAGGGGATCATCGTAGATGAATATGGCAACCCGCTTCCGGGGGAGCCAAGGCTGTTACACGCTTTTGGCGTGGCAACCTACATGGGAATAGCGATGACGATTACCAAAGAGCTGATTATTGCGGGTTGGAAGGTTTGAAAATTGCCTGATTCACTCATTAAAAATTCCAATATGTAATTTATCAAAATAATATTACAAACAGAGGTGTATTTTTGCCATGTGCGGAGAAAATCATTTTATGTCAGATATCCCGCCGGAATATCGACCCACACAGGCGCAGCGGCAGCGATGTGTGGCTATCGTCAGAGAATGCCTGCATACGGATGACGCGGCAAAATGCGAAAGAGTGGCGGAGGACGTTCTCCGGACAGCTTATGCCATCGGCGGGGATTACGGAGAGCGGACGATTACTGCCATCGCCAAGGAATTTACGACGGAGAGGGGGAGAGAGATACCATGAAATATTACCGACTTGACCCGGAAGTGGCGGGCGGCCTCGGAGAGGGGAGCGAGCTGCTCTATGAAAACGGCAGGCTGAAAGAGGTGGTGTTTCTGGAATATGAATGCATGGGCTGGCTGGGGGATGAACTGCTGACCACTCATCCGTGCTTTATTGTCACCGAATCACTGCAAAGCGATATCGTGAACGCAGGCTTGCGGGGCGTGCGGTTTGAGCGGATGAACATGACCTTTTCGGACGAATGGGAAGAAAGGGGCGGTCATGTTCAAATGCCCGCATTCGTGCGGCTCTGCTGTGACGGCTTTTATGAGGATCGCGCCGAAGCGCCTGACAAAGATTTCTATTTGGGAAAATATCACGAACTGATCGTGAGCGAGCGCGCTTTGCGAGTGCTACAAAAACATCAAATCGCCCATTGCAGCGTGGAGGCTTTGTAAAAGCGAGAACACGGAGGCCTGTTTTGGGAAGGTTTGGGCACCGACGGCATGAGCAAGAAAGATTTTTGAATAACTCTCAGGTAATCTTCAGATAATCTTCAGATAATCTTCAGATGACCGTTGTATAATCAAAAACGAAAGATGACAGATTATTTTTTTAATCTTACTATCCGTTTCCATCCGTTCATTAGGGAAACGCTGATTAAGTCGATTCACGCACTGCTCAAAGGTGTATCCTCACGGCGCGGAATCGACGGCTGCGCCTTTAATCAGCGTATCTTTAGATATAGGAAGCATTTTTGAGGAGGAGTCATTATGTCCGATGTGTTTGACAAAGAAGTAAAACCCGCACAGGAAGAAGCGGAGGCGCCTGTGGTGCCTGCGACGGTGGCTGACGTAAATGACGAAGAGGAAGCATCAGAGGATTGGTCGGTAACGGTCAAAATGTTTGATGACGAGGACGATGAGGAGGAAGAATCCGAGAAGGAGGAGCTTTTTCAATCCTCAAGAGTGGCAGCGGCGGCATTTCACAGCAGAACAGAGGATGAGGAACTGAGACGTCAAAGGGCGGAGGCGGCTGTCAGAGAAGGCAATGCCCGTGCCAAGGAACAGGCAAGACGCAATTTACTCAGATGGGTCGGTTCCATCGCGGCAGGAGTCGTTTTGTTAGGGCTGGTGTGGGCAGGTGTGGAATACCGCATCAATAAAGCGAATCGGGCGGAGGTGCCGGATATCAGCTTTTACTACAGAAGATCGGAAAGCGGAATCAACATCTACGCTGCGGACGGTTGGTATTGCAAGGAAATCACGGTGCCGGAAGAAATAGACGGTAAAACAGTGGTTCATCTGAGCGCCAATTCATTTGCCGGACGTGAGCTGATGGAATCCATCGAGCTGCCGGAAACGCTCAACAGTATCGGGTATTATGCATTCAGAGGATGTACTTCGCTGCAGGATATCACGATTCCCGACGGGGTGAAGGATATAGGCTACGGCGCCTTTTCGGAGTGTCATTCATTGGAAAGCATTCATCTTCCCACGAGTCTGACCGTGATCGAACACGAACTGTTTACGGAATGCTTTGTGCTGAAAAAGGTGGAGGTGCCATCCGGCGTCACCAAAATCTCTCATGCCGCGTTTGAGGCATGCACGCGTCTGGAAGAGGTAAGTCTTCCCGGCGGACTGACCGATATCGAGTACGACGCGTTCCACGAATGCCGGTCTCTTACCTCGGTTGAAATCCCCGACAGCGTCAAGGAGATTGGCACCAGCGCATTTGCGGGCTGTGCGTCGCTCAAAAGTGTGACGATTCCCCCACAGGTGAAACAGATTATTTCATATACCTTTTCCAGATGCAGATTGCTCCGGGAAGTACATATCCCCGACAGTGTGACGCTGATTTCAGACAATGCATTCAATGAATGTCCCGAACTGACGATTTACGGGCATGAGGGTTCTTATGCGCAGAGGTACGCGGAGGAAAATCATATTCCGTTTGTCGCGGAGTAACTGCGGCGTTACCATCGGATAATAATGGAATGAGGATCATAGAAATCCCCCGACAGAGCGTCGGTTTTCTTTAAGAAAACCGACGCTCTGTCGGGGGATGTTTTTTCATTTCAGATGCAACGAATGCAGCGAACTTTTACCTGATTATTATTACGCATTAGATTTAAAAATCTTCGTCCTTGAGGAAGACAGCGCCCTGCGAACCGCTGCTGACGTGCTGGTAATAGCGCGCGAGGTAGCCCTTGAGCTTCTTCTGGGGAGCGACCCATGCGGCGCGGCGTTTTTCGATCTCCGCGTCGTCCACTTCGAGGGTGAGGGTGCGGTTGGTGATGTCAACATTGATCATGTCGCCGTCCTGAATGAGTCCGATCAGACCGCCGGCAGCGGCTTCGGGGGAAACGTGACCGATGGCCGCGCCTCTGGTCGCGCCGCTGAAGCGTCCGTCGGTGATGAGCGCGACGGATTTATCCAGACCCATGCCGACCAGCGAAGCGGTGGGATTGAGCATTTCGCGCATACCGGGGCCGCCCTTGGGGCCTTCGTAGCGGATGACGACCACGTCGCCGGCTTCGATCTTGCCGCCGAGAATCGCTTCACTCGCGTCTTCCTCGCAGTCAAAGCACTTGGCGGGGCCGCGGTGCTGCATCATTTCGGGAGCCACGGCGCCCTGCTTGACGACCGCGCCGTCCACGGCGATGTTGCCGCGCAGCACGGCGATGCCGCCGTCCTTGCGGTGGGGATTGTCCAGCTTGCGGATGACCGCGCCGTCCGCGTCGGGCGCATCGGCAATTCTCTCCGCGACCGTGCCGGAGACGGTGAGACAGTCGGTGTTGATGAGGTCGGCCTTGCTGAGTTCTTTGAGAACCGCCTCGATGCCGCCCATTTCTTCCAGGTCTTCGATGAAGGTCTGACCCGCGGGGTTGAGCTTGCAGATCTGCGGGGTGGTCTTGCTGATGTCGTCGATGATCTCCATGTTGATCGGGCAGCCGGCCTCATAGGCGATGGCGGTCAGATGAAGCACCGTGTTGGTGGAGCAGCCCAGCGCCATTTCGGAGCGGAGGGCGTTTTCGAGAGAACGGGGGGTGATGATGTCGAGCGGCTTGATGTCCTCCTTGAGCAGCTCCAGCACTCTTTCGCCCGCCATTTTGGCGAGACGGCGGCGCTTGGCGGAGACGGCCAGACAGGTGGCGGTGCCGGGCAGCGACATGCCGATGGCTTCGGTCAGGCAGTTCATGGAGTTGGCGGTGTACATGCCGGAGCAGGAGCCGCAGGTGGGACATGCCTTGGTTTCGAGTTCGAGCAGCTTTTGCGCGTCGATCTTGCCGGCGGAGAAGCTGCCGACCGCCTCGAACATTTCGGAAAGGCCGTATTTGCTACTGTCGCACTTGCCGGACATCATGGGGCCGCCGCTGATGAAGATGGCGGGGATATTCAGGCGGCAGGCGGCGAGCAGCATGCCGGGAACGATCTTGTCACAGTTGGGGATAAAGACAACCGCGTCCATCGGATGCGCGGTGAGCATGACCTCGATGGAGTCCGCGATGAGTTCGCGGGAGGGGAGGGAATACTTCATGCCGGGGTGGTTCATGGCCAGACCGTCGCACACGCCGATGGTCTGAAACTCAAAGGGAACGCCGCCCGCGTTGCGGATGCCCGCCTTGACGGCCTCTCCGATCTCACGCAGGTGCATGTGACCGGGAATGTATTCGCTGTAGGAGTTGACAACGCCGATAAAGGGGCGCTGCATTTCGGAATCGGTGATGGAAAGAGCCTTGAGCAGAGAGCGGTGGGGCGCTCTGGAGGGGCCTTCCTTCAGCATATCGCTTCTCATGGGAAATTACCTCTTTCTTAGAAAATTTGTACGGCACAAAGCCGGGTCTTTCTATTTATTTTAAATCTTCTTGCGTCAATTGTCAATCATACGGAAAGCAAAAGGTATCAACAAACGGTTGACAGCTAACGGCTTCCGTTGAGCGCCATCATCATGGCTTTGTTTTTCTTACTGTTAAAATGCATAAAAATCTTCCTCAATATTTTATTCTTTCATCTTGAACTTCTATTGAAAAAATTTCTAACTTACTTATGGAAAAGGGAAATTTTACTATTTACGGATTAGAAACGTTCTGCTATAATAACGGCGTAAGCCAATCATCATCCGATCAAGAAGGAAATACCTGAGTGAATCATTATGAAAAAATCTGACATCATTAAAAACGTGGAGCTGGCCATGAATCGCGACGAAGGCGCGATTGAAGCGCTTTACAAGGACACCTATGCCCGCGCCTATTCGCTTGCTTTCGGTCTGTGCCATGACAGGGAGCAGACGGAGGATGTTTTGCAGGAAAGTTACATTGCTGCCTTTGAAAGCCTCCACCATCTTGACAATAAGGGGAATTTCTGGCAGTGGTTCCGGGGCATCGTCCTCAACAAATGGCGCGATTCCTGCAAGGACAAATCCCTGAAATATGACACCACGCTTTACGACGTAGCGGAGGACGGTTTTGAAGAATGGCAGCTCGAGTCGTCGGCGCACGACATCGTGGAGCAGTCGATCACCAACGATGAACTGTGGGCGATGGTCAACAATCTGCCCGAAAACCAGCGTGTCTGCATGATCCTCTTTTATTATGAGGATATGAAGGTCGAAAAGATTGCGGAAACACTGCATATTCCGGTCGGTTCGGTCAAAAGCCGCCTGCATTACGGAAGAGAGAAGCTCAAAAAGGTGATTGAGGAAAGCGGTCTGCATGCGGGAGCGGCTTTGCCGCCTGTCGCGGGGAGCGCTGCCGTCAGTCCGGAGATTCTGGCGAGCATTCTCGCGGCGCTGGCGCCTGCGTCGGAAAGCTCCGCCGTCGCGGCGGCGGCAGGCACTGCGGGCGGCGCATTGCTGGCCAAGCTGGGCGTCGGGCTGGTTTCGGCCGCCGCTGTCGCCGGCGTGGCGGGCGCGGCGCTCAACATGAAAAAGCCCGAACCTCCTCCGGCAGCGCCCACGACAACGGCGGTCGTCTCTGTGACCACGACCGCCGCCACGACCGCCGCCACGACCACCGCCACGACCATAATCCCTACTACTACCACCACCGCCGCGCCGACCACCACCACGACGGCCGCCTATGTGTCGTTTGATTACGACGTAAACGACACAGGCGTGACGATTGGGGCCTACACCGGCACCGCCGCCTATGTGCCCGTTCCGTCGGAAATCGACGGCAGGCCCGTGACAGCCATCGGCGCAAAAGCGTTTCAATATAACCGCGCGGTACGCAGCGTCACTATCCCCGACAGCGTGACGGTCATCGGGGCCAATGCCTTTCGCGAATGCCCCCATCTGAAAACGCTGCTTCTGGGCAGCGGGGTGGAAACCATTGAGGATATGGCGTTTTGCGGGTGCCATTCGCTGGCGGAGGCTGATATTCCCGGCAGCGTGCGGCGCATCGGCATTTATGCCTTTGCCTATTGCGACGCGCTGCAAAGCGTGACCCTGCATGAGGGTACCGAATCCATCGGCTACGGCGCGTTTTACGGCTGCGGTTCGCTGGCTCCGGTCAGTCTCCCCTCCACCGTCACCGATGTGGGGCAAGACGCGTTTGAATTCAATGCGTAACGCGGAATTTTTCCGTCAGGAATGCGTAATCGGGTGAACATACCCTTAATATATATTTTCATATTTTTGCACTGCTAATGATAGGGAGATGAATGTTTCATGATAACATAGCGTGTTTTTTGAGGGATTTGATTGACGAAAAAGAATGAAAAAAAGATGAATGAACCCACCTAAAGGGAGGCTGAATGATTTCATGAAAAGCAAGATTAAGCAGTTTTTTCAAAAACCCACTCATTTGATAGCGTTTCTTCTGGCGCTGGCAGTGGTAGGCGTCGGTGCCGCGATGGCGATTACCGCGCTGGCAAGTGACGCCCATTATTATTTTAAATCCGTAGCGCATTTTTATCTGGATGATGACAGTTACCGTGATTTAGACAGCAGTTCACAGGTAAAGGTGCAGTTCTGGCGCATTCAGACGCAGTCGGAAACCGTGTATCAGGACGATGCTGCCACCTACGACGGGAGTTCTTTTCAGCCCAGCGACCCGGATGACGATGATAAACAGCAGGCGGTTTGGTATGGCGGCATTACCCCCAACACACCGCTGTCGGATGCATACAAGGCGAAGAAAGTATATATTTACCACAACAAAGGCGGTTATGACAGCGAAGGCTGGTGTACTGTGTTTTATTGTAAAGGCACTACTACCATTGGCGCTTTGTTGGATGCGTGTGTAGAGGAAGGTTCTGCCATTACATCCTCTCTAAACTCTGACGGCGTTTACAGTTTGACGCTGGATACCCAGGAGGCAGATGATCTGAGCGGGGATGACAAGTTTAATAATTACCATGATAATAGCTATTATCTATACATTGCCGACGAAAAACCGTACCCCTCTTATTGGGAGGAGTATGATTCCAAAGGTTTGAATAGCTTTTATGATTATTCTCCGATAAGTTTCTACTATAATGACGATCCTGCCCGAACCTATACCGCTACCTATACGTCATATGATTATCTGGATGAGGACGCTTACGTCAAACTGGATGGCGAGGATCCCTATTCCGAGGTTACGCTGGTCAAAAGCACCACGGGCAAGTTCTGGTTTTCGCAGAGCGCGGTGACTCTTCCGATTCCCAAAGAAGCATACGGCGCATACTCGACGTATGTTCGTGTTTTGGTAGACGGTGAAGAGAGAGAGTATCAAAACGCGTATATGGACACGACTTTAACAAACTGGAACGGCACCTGTTTTGCTTCAAAGACGTACAGCACCGTAGATGTTTTTGCGGTCAGCGATACGTTCGAACCGTTTGGTTCTGACGGTTACTCCAAGTATTGCCATCCGCTTGCGGTGAGAATCAAGTATGATTATGCGACCGCACACGGGACATTTGCGTACAACAAGAACGAGAAAACGCCGCAGGTAAACAATCAGGCGGCGATTGAAGAATATTACGAAAATGATTCCGACGGCGACAATGCCTGCATCAGCACATACAACCGGAACAGTATTAACGCCAACATGGATAATCTTAGTGATTTCTTCGGCAGGGGCGTTTATCTGGCCGGCGATGCGAGCGACCAGAACAGTGAAGATAATAAGGCGCCCCAGTATTCCAATGATGATGTGGATTATGTCCCCGTCATGGGATGGCTGCTGGAAGAAAACAGAAGCAAAAAATGGGGATTAGGGTACAATACGGACGACACAGGCGATGATGAGGTTTGGATCACCGTCGGAGAACTGTTTTATTCCCTGACCAACCCCGATGATGAATTTGATGCGTATGATGATACTAAGGCGGAAATAGCGTGGCAAAACGCCGCCGACTGTTTCGTCTACAACAACCAGTCCGGTTTTTATGAGTACACCTTCCTGGTAGAGCCTGACATTCCCGTTGTGGAATACAAGGCGATTTATCTGGATAAGGACGGAAACCCGCTGAAAGATAACGGCGTAGTGAGAACGGTTAATTTGTCAGCGACCAAGTACGGTGACACATATAAAATCAAATCCTATGGAGCGGGAGACGCCGTTACTGTTGGGGATAAACTGGACAACGCGGACTTCCCGGGCTACACTTTCAGCGGTTGGGAACTTGACGAGACTTCGTTCCCCGACGGAAAAACGGTGAATGATGTTGCAGGCAGGGTTTATGAGCCGAAGAAA
Organism: uncultured Clostridia bacterium; assembly: GCA_946182865.1. GTDB lineage: Bacteria > Bacillota > Clostridia > Oscillospirales > Acutalibacteraceae > RUG762. Next base: position 2,019 of record CAMHAV010000026.1, on the reverse strand, counting down.
GATGAACACGGGGATGTGATCGAGGGACAGTATACCGATAATGTGACCTCCTTTGCAATGCCTGCCTTTGGCGTTGTTCTCAAAGGCACGCTGTCTCCCACGGTCTACACCCTGACTTACGATACGAACAAAGACGGTTTTCATTTAAGCGTTACTCCGTCCGTGCCGCAGAATGTTGACAAAGAAAATGCTGCGACACAGCAATTTACCATAGCCGATTGTATGCTGTATGAGAATCAGCCGGTTTACGGTAATCCGGATGATCCGAGTGAAGTGACGGACACGGAGGATTATTATTTATACACCTTCCCGACCCGCACCACCACAGCCAAAGACGCGGGCGGCAGCGACCTTTATTTCCTGAAGGGCTGGGGAAAGGCGTCAGACTCGACAACGACCGTAACCACCGTCAAGATTACCGATCTTGAAACAACGGAATACACCGTTTACGCGGTATGGGAGAACACCGTTACCTATCAGCCCGGCCGGGCGAATAACACCGATGTGTCCGGTGAGGATGTGGTTGACAAAACCGTCACCAACGGGGAGCATACAATGCGCGCCGCCTGTCCCTTTGCAGCGCCCACAGGGTTCCACTTCAAGGGTTGGCAGCTGGTCTCCCCCACAGGTAAGGACTATCCCGCGAAATTTGAAACCCAAGAAGGGGAAACAACCATTGCCGAAGGTTCCCAGATCACCGTCAAGGATAACGTCACCTATAAGGCCATGTGGGAAGGCGACAAGCATAAGGTCACATATGCACTGACAGGCAGCGATCAGCCGTCCGTCACGCTCCCCGCAGAGGCGGAAGTGGCATACACCGACAATTACACCGTGGCCGACAAGCTGACCGAGACGGGCTACACCTTCTCCGGCTGGGATGTCAAGGCCGGCGACGTTCCCGATGCCGACATTACCAAGGATGGCAATGGCAATGCCGCATCCTTCAAAATGCCCAACAACAACGTGACGGTGCAGGGTACGTTTACCGTCAACAAGCACAATGTCACCTATACCGTGACGGGCGACGTCCCCGCGGGCTTTGACGTTGCGGCGCTCAATCAGGCGAATGTCGCCTACGGCACTTCCGTGACCGTGGCGGCACAGCCCGGCTATACCGGCTACACCTTCACAGGCTGGACCACGGAAGACGTGACCGTCAGCGGCGGTCAGTTTACGATGCCGGACAAAGACGTGAATCTCACAGGTACGTTTGCCATCAACACGCATAATGTCACCTATTCCGTGAACGGCGATATTCCCGCAGGCTATACGGCTCCCGCTCAGCAGACGGGTGTGGCCTACGGCACACAGGTGACCGTGGCAGAGAAGCCCAGCTACACCGGTTACACCTTCACAGGCTGGGCGACGACCGACGCGACTGTCACCGACGGCAAGTTTGCTATGCCGGACAACAACGTAACGCTCACAGGTACGTTTACCGTCAACAAGCATAATGTCACCTATACCGTGACAGGCGACGTTCCCGCAGGCTTTGACGTTACGACGCTCAACAAGACCAATGTGGCCTACGGCACGCAGGTGACCGTGGAGGCGCAGCCCGCCTATGAGGGATATACTTTCACAGGCTGGACGACCGCCGATGTGACCGTCAGCGGCGGCAAGTTCAATATGCCGGACAAAGACGTGACGCTCACAGGCTCGTTCTCCATTCACACGCACAATGTCACCTACACAGTGACAGGCGACGTCCCCGACGGCTACACGGCTCCCGACGGGCAGACAGGTGTGACCTACGGCACACAGGTGACCGTGGCGGAGAAGCCCGCATTTGAGGGCTACACCTTCACAGGCTGGACGACGGCCGACGCGACCGTCACCGACGGCAAGTTTGCTATGCCGGATAAGAACGTGACGCTCACAGGTACGTTTGCTATCAACAAGCACAATGTCACCTATACCGTGACAGGCGACCTCCCCGCAGGCTATACGGCTCCCGACGGGCAGACGGGTGTGGCCTACGGCACACAGGTGACCGTGGCGGAGAAGCCCGCATTT
>CAMHAV010000025.1 GCA_946182865.1 uncultured Clostridia bacterium | reverse complement strand
GCATAGCGGTATTATAATAGTGACCACAACACCCGCACACATGCACACATCAGCGGGACACTCTCCGGAAAGGAAGATCAATATGGAGAATATGCAGCAACAGACACACAGCCTCTATGACCCGTCGTTTGAGCACGACAACTGCGGCATCGGCGCGGTCGTCAACATCAAGGGACTCCCCTCTCATAAGGTCGTCGCGGATGCGCTGACCATCGTGGAGACGCTCGAACACCGCGCGGGCAAGGACGCCGACGGCAAGACAGGCGACGGCGTAGGCATTCTGACACAAATATCCCATTCGTTTTTTAAAAAAGCCGCTGCGCAGATCGGCATTTCCCTTCCCGCCGAACGCGATTACGCGGTGGGCATGTTCTTCTTCCCCCGCAAGGAACTGCCCCGCAACCAGGCCAAGAAGATGTTTGAAATCATCGCGGACAAGGAAGGGCTGGAGGTACTCGGCTGGAGAAAGGTTCCCTGCGACACCGCCGCCATCGGACAGCGCGCGCTCGACTGTATGCCTGACATCCGGCAGTGCTTTATCAAGCGCCCCGAAAACGTCAGAAAGGGCATTGACTTTGACCGCCGCCTTTATGTGGCGCGCCGCGTCTTTGAGCAGAGCAATGAGGACACTTATGTGGTTTCGCTTTCCAGCCGCACCGTGGTTTACAAGGGGATGTTTCTCGTCGGCGATCTGCGCCGCTTCTTCCTCGACTTGCAGGATGAAGATTACGCCTCCGCCATCGCCATGGTGCATTCCCGCTTCTCCACCAACACCAATCCGAGCTGGCAGAGAGCGCATCCCAACCGCATGATCGTCCACAACGGCGAAATCAACACCATCAAGGGCAACGCCGACAAAATGCTCGCCCGTGAAGAAACCATGCGCTCGGAACATTTAAAAGGCGACCTCGACAAGGTCATCCCCGTAGTCAACACCGAGGGTTCCGACTCCGCCATGCTCGACAACACGCTCGAATTTCTCGTCATGAGCGGCATGCCGCTGCCCCTCGCGGTCATGATTACCATACCGGAGCCGTGGGACAGAAACCACACCATGAGCCGCCGCAAGCGCGACTTCTATCAATATTACGCCACCATGATGGAACCGTGGGACGGCCCTGCTTCCATCCTCTTTTCGGACGGCGATGTGATGGGCGCGGTGCTCGACCGCAACGGTCTGCGTCCCTCCCGCTATTACATCACCGACGACGGATTCCTGGTGCTTTCCTCGGAGGTCGGTGCGCTGCCGGTTCCGGCGGAGAAGATTGTCGTCAAGGAACGTCTGCGCCCCGGCAAAATGCTGCTGGTGGACACCGTCAAGGGCAGAGTCATCGACGACGAGGAATTAAAGGAATCCTATGCCTCCCGTCAGCCCTACGGCGAATGGCTTGACAGCCACCTCGTGCGCCTCAAAGACCTCAAAATTCCCAATGTCAAGGTGCAGGAGCATCACAGGGAGGAACGCCGCCGTCTGCAAAAGGCGTTCGGCTACACCTACGAGCAAATCATGCACTCCATCCTTCCCATGGCGCAGACCGGCAGCGAACCTATCACCGCCATGGGCGTGGATACGCCCCTCGCTGTCCTTTCCAAGCAGCCGCAGCCGCTTTTCCGCTATTTCAAGCAGCTCTTTGCGCAGGTCACCAACCCGCCGATCGACGCCATCCGCGAGGAGATCGTCACCTCCACCACCGTCTACATCGGCGAGGACGGCAATATCTTAGAAGAGAAGCCGGAAAACTGCCATGTCATCAAGATCCGCAATCCCATTCTCACCTCCACCGATATCTTAAAGCTGAAAAATATGCACGTCAGCGGCTACAAGGTCGCGGTCATCCCGATTCTCTACTACAAGAACACCCGACTTGCGAAAGCCATCAAGCGCCTGTTTATCGAGGCGGACAAAGCCTACAACGAGGGCGCGAACATCCTCATTCTCTCCGACAGAGGCGTGGATGAAAACCATCTCGCCATCCCCTCGCTGCTGGCGGTCTCGGCGCTGCACCACCATCTCGTCGTCACCAAGAGAAGAACCTCTCTCGCGGTGGTGTTGGAAAGCGGCGAACCCCGCGAGGTGCATGATTTTGCCACTCTGCTGGGCTACGGCGCCAGCGCCATCAATCCCTATCTGGCGCAGGAAACCATTCACGAGCTGATTCACGACGATCTGCTCGACAAGGATTACTACGCCGCCGTGGACGATTACAACAACGCCATCCTGCACGGCATCGTCAAAATCGCCTCCAAGATGGGCATCTCCACCATCCAGTCCTACCACGGCTCCCAGATCTTTGAGGCGGTGGGACTCGGGAAGGAAGTCATCGACGAATACTTCACAGGCACCGTCAGCCGCGTGGGAGGCATTTCCCTCAAAGACATCGAGGAAACGGTGGACATTCTCCACACGGCGGCGTTCGATCCGCTGGGACTCGGCACCGACACCGAGCTGCGTTCCCGCGGCGCGCACCAGTTCCGCAGCGGCAAGGAGGAGCATCTCTACAATCCCCGCACCATCCACGCGCTGCAAATGGCGGCACGCACGGGCGACTACGCGCTTTTCAAAGAATACTCCCGCATGATTACGGAGGAATCCGGCGCGATGAATCTGCGCGGGCTGACCGATTTCAACTACGCGGCGCAGCCCCTGTCCCTCGACGAAGTGGAAAGCGCCGCCTCCATCGTAAAGCGTTTCAAGACCGGCGCGATGTCCTACGGCTCCATCTCGCAGGAAGCCCATGAAACACTGGCACTCGCCATGAACCAATTGCACGGCAAATCCAACTCCGGCGAAGGCGGCGAGAGCGACGAACGTCTGCTCACCAAGGGCAGCGCGGAAAACCGCTGCTCCGCCATCAAGCAGGTGGCTTCGGGACGCTTCGGCGTGACCTCGAAATACCTGACCTCCGCCGACGAAATCCAGATCAAAATGGCGCAGGGCGCAAAACCGGGCGAGGGCGGTCATCTGCCGGGACGAAAGGTCTATCCGTGGGTCGCCAAGACACGTCACTCCACCCCCGGCGTGTCTCTGATTTCCCCTCCCCCGCACCATGACATTTACTCCATCGAAGACCTGGCGCAGCTCATCTACGATCTGAAAAACGCCAACCAAAACGCGCGCATTTCGGTCAAACTCGTGTCGGAATGCGGCGTGGGTACCGTCGCGGCAGGCGTCGCCAAGGCGGGCGCGGGGGTCATTCTGATCTCCGGCTATGACGGCGGCACGGGCGCGGCGCCCGGCAGTTCCATCCACAACGCGGGTCTGCCGTGGGAGCTGGGTCTTGCCGAAGCGCACCGCACGCTGCTCATGAACGGTCTGCGCAACAAGGTGGTCATCGAAACCGACGGCAAGCTGATGACGGGTCGCGACGTGGCCATTGCCGCCATCCTCGGCGCGGAAGAATTCGGCTTTGCCACCGCGCCGCTGGTGACGCTCGGCTGCGCCATGATGCGGGTGTGCAACCTCGACACCTGCCCCTTCGGCGTGGCGACGCAGAATCCCGAACTGCGCAAGCGATTCAAGGGCAAACCGGAGTATGTGGTCAACTTCATGCTGTTCGTGGCGGAGGAACTGCGCGAACTCATGGCAAAACTCGGCGTGCGCACGGTAGATGAACTGGTGGGCAGAACCGACCTGCTGCGCCGCAAGGAAGGACTTTCCGAGAGAGAAAGCAGCGTCGATCTGAGCGCGATTCTCGACCGCGAAACCGCAGCGGAGCATATTTCCTACAACGACAAGAATCTGTACGACTTTGAACTGGAAAAGACGCTCGACGCTACCGCCCTCCGCGACGGCTTCAAGAGCGCCTTTGCCAAGGGCAAGGCCAAGACCATTGAAATAGAAGTCAAAAATACCGACCGTTCGCTCGGAACCGCTTTCGGCTCCGAGATCACCCGCCGCTTCGGCGACACCCTGTCCGACGACACCTTCAAGGTGATCTGCCGCGGCGCGGGCGGACAGAGCTTCGGCGCGTTCATCCCCAAGGGACTCACCCTTGAGCTGGTCGGTGACAGCAACGACTACTTCGGCAAGGGACTTTCTGGCGGCAAACTGGTCGTCTATCCCCCGCAGGAATCCAAATTCAAGCCGGAGGACAACATCATCATCGGCAATGTGGCGCTTTACGGCGCGACAAGCGGCAAGGCTTTCATCAACGGCGTGGCGGGCGAGCGCTTCTGTGTGCGCAATTCCGGCGCGACTGCCGTTGTCGAAGGCGTGGGCGACCACGGCTGCGAATACATGACGGGCGGCTGCGCGGTCATCCTCGGCCAAACAGGCAAAAACTTCGCGGCAGGCATGTCGGGCGGCGTCGCCTATGTGCTTGACGAGGACAGGGATCTCTACATGAAACTCAACAAGGAACTGGTGGAGGTTTCGGAGGTCACGGAGGATGTGGATGTCCGCACGCTGCGTTCCCTCATCGAGGAACACACCGCCGCGACCCATTCGCCCAAGGGACAGACGATTCTCGATCACTTCTCCGACTACCTGCCCAATTTCAAGAAAATCATTCCCCACGATTACAAGCGCATCATCGAAGACATCGCACGGCTGGAGGGCAAAGGGCTCTCCCCCGACGAAGCGAAGATCGAAGCGTTTTACAACCTGACCAACGAGCAATAAAGGAGGAGCATGATGGGAAAACCAACCGGATTTCTGGAATATCAACGGGAAGAAGCGCCTGCCTTCTCCGTCAGCCAGCGCATTCAGAATTACAACGAATTTCACAAGCCGCTCGATGAGGCGGCGCAGAAGCAGCAGGCGGCGCGGTGCATGGCGTGCGGCGTGCCGTTCTGCCAGTCGGGCATGATGCTCGGCGGCATGCTGTCGGGCTGTCCGCTGGGCAACCTCATTCCCGAATGGAATGATCTGCTTTACCGCGGCGCATGGAAGCAGGCCTATGACCGCCTGCGGCTCACCAACAACTTCCCCGAATTCACCTCCCGCGTCTGCCCCGCGCTGTGCGAAAAGGCGTGTACCTGCGGTGCGGAGGGCGACCCCGTCACGGTGAGAAACAACGAATATGCCATTGTAGAGCGCGCCTATGCCGAAGGGTATGCCAAAGCGCAGCCCCCCAAGGTGCGCACGGGCAAACGGGTGGCAGTCATCGGCTCCGGCCCTGCGGGACTGGCTGCCGCCGACCAGCTCAACCGCCGCGGACACGCCGTCACCGTGTATGAGCGCAGCGACCGCGTCGGCGGACTGCTGATGTACGGCATCCCCAACATGAAACTGGAGAAATCCGTCATCGAGCGCCGCGTCGCCGTTATGAAAGAAGAGGGCGTGGAGTTCCGCACCAATGTGAACGTCGGAAAGGACATCTCCGCCGAAGCCCTCAAGGACAGCTATGACGCGGTCATCCTCGCCTGCGGCGCGTCCCGTCCCCGCGATATCCAGGCGGAGGGGCGCGACGCAAAGGGCATATATTTCGCGGTGGATTTTCTGACCTCCACCACCAAGGCGCTGCTCGACAGCGGCCTCGCGGAAGGCTCCTACATCTCCGCCAAGGACAAGAATGTCATGGTTATCGGCGGCGGCGACACCGGCAACGACTGCGTCGGCACCTGTGTGCGCCACGGCGCGAAAAGCGTTCTCCAGCTCGAAATGATGCCCAAGCTTCCCGACACCCGCGCGGAAAACAACCCCTGGCCGCAGTGGCCGCGCGTCTGCAAGACCGACTACGGACAGGAAGAAGCCATAGCGGTGTACGGCAGCGACCCCCGCGTCTATCAGACCACCGTCAAGGAATTCCTCAAGGATGAAGACGGAAACGTAAAAGGCGCGGTTCTGGTGAAACTGCAACCCGTCAGAGACGAAGCCACCGGCCGGATGTCGATGCAGCCGATCGAGCATTCCGAATCCACCGTCGAGGTGGAACTGGTGCTGATCGCGGCAGGCTTTCTCGGCAGCGAAAACGAGGTCACAAGCGCCTTTGGCGTGGCGACCGACGCACGCACCAATGTGGCTGGCATTGACGGCAGCCACCTCACCAGCGTGGAAAACATCTTCACGGCGGGCGATATGCACAGCGGTCAGTCGCTGGTCGTGCGCGCCATCCGCGACGGACGCGACTGCGCCCGCGAGGTGGACGAAAGTCTGATGGGCTACAGCAATTTATAATTTTTCATTAACACAATAATCCCCTTATCCGAGGCAACGGAAACATCTGAGCAGCTATCCGCGCCAACGGTAAGGGGATTTTTTTATTTTACCTTTCTTTCCTCCACAAATTCCGCTGCCTTCAGCAGAATTTGCAGCAGGAAATCATCCAGTCTGTCCGCTACACACTGTTTCAGCGCGGTCGGAATGGGGTAAATGACCTCCGCCATGCTGCCCGCAATGGCGGCAATGGTGTCGCTGTCGCCGCCGATGGAGATCGCCTCCGCCACCACATCGGCAAAGCTCTCTCCCGTGAGAAACGCCACGATCGCCTGCGGCACCGAGCCTTGACAGGAAACATCAAACGTATAGGCTTCTCTGATTTCGTCGAGGGTGAATCCGAGGTCGTAATACCGCCCGGCATATTGCCGCACGTCTTCCTTAGTACCGCCGCTGCGCAGGATAAATATACTCCCCGCCACGGCTTTCGCACCCTTGATGCCCTCCGGATGATTGTGCGTCACCGCTGCCGACAGCTCCGCCAGCGCCTCCGCTTCCTCCAGCGAACGCGCCGCCCATCCCGCGAAAGACACCCGCATGGCCGAGCCGTTGCCCCAGCTGTTGTAGGGTTCGCTGCTCTCCGAAGCAAGCCAGCGGCGAAACGAGCCGCCATAGCCCGCGCGCGGAAACCGGCGGCCGCACGCTTTCAGGGAACGCACGATCTCGCTTTTAAGGACTGCGCGGGATTCTTCTCCGGCGGCCAGCCAATCGTCCGGCAACTGCCGCAGTCCCCGCAGAATGCCGTCGGCCACCGCGCAGGTCATCACAGAATCATCCGTAAAATGTGCCTTGCCGACTGCCATACTTTCCTCGTCTATCTTGTATTTGATGTTGTGCCATTCATACACTGAACCCACCGTATCCCCCACAACCGCACCGAACATGATATCCGGCGTTTTTTCTGGCTGTTTCATGCCGCATCTTCCTTTAACTTGTGTCAATCTGTTTTTTACATTATCATAGCACAGTTCACCGCATATGGCAACAGCCTTTTTGCTGTTTTTGATATATTTTAATGCATCATTCACAGATTTCTATTGATTTTCCATCATAGCTGTGATAAAATAATGACGTACTGTATAGATAAAATCGGGTATTTATTCGGTTTTTTCTTTATTTTGTTCTCAATAAAAATTCATTCATTATCATCAAAGGAGGCATCACGCGATGGACGCACAAACATACAGCAACGTCACGGCTGCGTGTGATCAGATCGCCGCAAAGACGCAGGAGCCGGGCATTTCGGCACTCTCGTCACGGCTGCACCGCGCCTTGGAAAAGGAACACAAGCCCACCATGGCGCTCGTCAGCTTCAACATGAATCACGCGGAGCGATTCGCCATCATCAAAGACTTCACAGGCACAGACGTTCCCGGAGAGCTCGCCGCCAAAGTAGACGGTGCGTCGGCCTGCATCCTGTTCGACTACAGCAGAAGCCCCGGCATTCTCAGCGACGGCGGACCCGACGGCATCACCGTGTACGGGCTGCCCTGCGAGAAGCTCCAGACCAGACGCATTGCGGTCTGCGACGCGGTCAAATCCCGAGACAAATGGTTTGTTCTGGCCGAAGAAATCGACATCGCCTGTCTGGTCATCAACGCCACCATGGCCATGACCCAACTCGAACGCAACTGGCTGCGGGAATGCGGTCAGCCGCTTTTTGGCACAAACGAACCGGTCATTGCCACCGTAGGCATGAACCTGCTCAATACGCAGGAAGAAGTACAGGCAGTCAATGACGCCATCAACGGCGGACTGCGTCGGCTGGGCATGAGCACACAGGTATTCGACAGCCCCACGGAAGCCATGGCATGGATGGACGATTTTTTGAACGACCCCGCTGTGCAGGCGGGTCGCTCCCGCCGCATGGCCGCCAACGGTCTGACTGAGCTGACCGAACGCACGAAAGCTTTCATGAGCACCGCACTGATCGGCTCCTCCGCCATTGATAACGCGGTCGCTAAGCTGGAGGAACAGCGCAAATCCCTGCAAACCGCCGGACAGCTCGCCTCCGAAAGTATTCTCTTCAACGAACTGACACGCCTCAAAGTCATGGCGTCCGAAAGCGTCCGCGATTACGGACAGCGCATGGTGGGCAATATCAAATCCAAGGTGGAAACCTATCCCCTCGAACAGTTGCGCGGCATGGATGCGGAAATCAATCAGTTCATTGTCGGCTCATGGGACGCGTTTCTCGCCAAGGTCGCGGAAACCACCGAGGGCGAACTGCAAAAAGTCTCCGCCAGACTCACCGAACAGATGGAAGCGGACGCGGGCAATATGATCGCGGCTCTCGACGAACCTACGCGCCGTGCCCTCTACGGGGCCATTACGTTTGCCCCGTCCTATGCCGAGCGCGCCGAAAACATGCCGGTGCGTGCGCCGCTGGAATTTTCGGGCGTGAATATCAATCAGATGACGCAGCAGCTTCGCCATGAGACACGCGGCATGATGCTGGTGTCCATACCGCTGCTCTTTGTCAATCCGCTCTTTGCGGTGGGCAGCATCGTCGCGTCCAAATTCATCGGCAAATTCCGCACTGACAGCGAGCTGAAAAACGCCCGCGCGGATATGGCCAAGCAGATCGAGAACCTCTGCGCCGCCAATTCAGAAGTTGTCGTGCAAAATGTGGAGGCGAGCTTTGACCGCCAGATCCAGGAGGGTTCACAAAACGTCCGCGCCGCCTACGATAACCTCATTAACCGCTTGGAGGGCGAACTCAACGGCATGAAAACCGAGCAAGGACAAAAAACCGAAGTCAAACGTTTCCTTGAGGAACAACTGCAATCGGTCATACCTTCCCTGCAGAGCCAGATTTAAAATAAAGGAGAACCAAATCAAATGGATAATTACAGAACTTCACGGGAACTTTCCGATAAAATGCAGCGCTGTCTGCGTGTCTACGCGGATATGCTCGGCGCGCCCGACCAGTCCAAAGCGGGTACCTACGGATTTGTTCCCGGTTTGCAGATGACAGTCGAACAGGAAGCGCTGGAAAAGCAGATCGACAAACTGGAACAGGGTATCTTTCAGGTGCTCTTTACGGGCGGTTTCAGCGCGGGCAAATCCACCCTGCTCAACGCCCTCATGCGCAAAAAGGTGCTGCGTATGGCAATCACGGCGGAGACGGCCGTCATCACCAAGATCGTTTTCGGGCAGGATGAAAAAGTCATCATCTATGAAAAAAACACCGACACCCAGACCGGTCAGAAGCTGTCCCGCGAAATGAGCGTGGAGGAATTCTTTGAAAGCTTCCGCATCAGTCAGGATGCTCCCGATAAGTTCAACAATATCGACTACGTCGTTCTCCAGCAGCCCGGCGAGGGCATCGGCGGCTCGCTGGTGCAGCTCGTGGATTCCCCCGGCACCGAAAATTCCGTGGAGGACACCATGACCGCCCGTCAGTTTGCCGAAAACGCGAGCGCCATCGTTTACATGATCAATTCCGCCATGCCCTTTATGCTCGAGGACAAGGAGTACATCGCCAGCCATTACGCGGGCCGGCATATGCGCAATATTTTCTTCGTCTGCAACCGTTTTGACGCGCTGGACGAACAGTCCAAGGAAGACCTCAGAAAGAGCGTCCGTCAGCAGCTCAAGGACGTCTTTACCGACAGAAGCGGACGGTTTGACGAGGAACTCTTCAACAGCCGCGTCTTCTACACCGATGCGTATCATTCGCTCTGCGCCCGTGTGGGCGAACAGGTACAGACTCCCTTCGGCACCATGCCGTGCGACGATTCTGTCACGGGCGTACCGGAATTTGAGAACGACCTGAGCAATTACCTCACCGCCGACGACCGCGACAAAGAAGCCTTCCGCGGCTATATGTCCCAGCTCGCCAGCAAATATGTGGGCGCGATGGACAAGATTGAGGAAATCCTCGCCTCTTATCGCAAGGGCGCCGATCAGCTTATTGCCGAGCGCAATGAGTTTGAAAGCAAGCGCGGCCGTCTCGAAATGATTATCACCCAGATCGAGGAAAGCTGCCGCAACTGCGTGGCAGGCATTCTTTCCTCCGCCAAGAGCGAATACACCAGCTGCATGAACCGTATCAACACCGGATGGGACGCGCATTTCTCCCGCGTCAGCGTGCCTTTCGGCCTCAAAGAAATGGCGATTCTCACCATGAACAAGAAAAACGACGCAAAGGTCAAGGAAGTCACCAAGCCCTTTGCCGACGCGGTGCAGCAGTACGTCAAAAACGAATTCGACCAGATGGGCAATAACCTGCGCGCCAATATCGACGCGTACCTCAACACCCTTGAAAAGCAGCTCGCGGTACAGCAGGAACAGATGGAAAGTCTCGACCTGCCCATCTCCATCGACGATCTCCGTCAGGCGCTTCTTGGCGGCACGATGGGACACGGCGACCAGGATTTCAACAGCGGCGACATGACCAAGGGCAACCTCTTCCAGATCATCCTCGGCATCATCGGACTTGACCCCGAAATCATCCTCGGCGGTCTCAACGGCAGAACCTCCAACAGCAAGGCGATTCTTGACTTCATCGTCAAGAACTTCCTCGAATACATCGCGGTCTATGTCGTGGCGTGGCCGATCGGTGCGGGCATTATGGCCTACCGGGTCATCAGCATGGTCAGAGGCGTCAAGGAACACAAAAAATCCCGCGCCGCCGATATTCTGCTGGGTATGCGCACCGAAACGGTGGCCGCATTGCAGGCGGAGCAGGAACGCTATGTCATGGAACTGGAAGCGCAGCTCGCCGCTATCACCCGCGCCGGCGCTTCGATGGCAGACGGCATCCGCGGTCTGGCGGACGACTACACCGCCAGCCTCAACGATACCATCCAGAAGCTCAAGAGCCACACCGACAATCTCCAGACCGAAACCGTCCGCACCAACAAGATCAAGGAACTCCTCCTGCGCAACATCAGCGAGGTCAATCAGATGCTTGACGGACATGCTCTCTCCGACAGCGACATAAGACGCATGGCCATTTAACATAAAAAGGGGGAATCAACCTTTGTACAGCGAAACATTCAAGGAACAGTGGCGCAACCTGTACAGCGATTTTGCGCAGGAATACGACCGTCTGACGCAAAAAGGGGACGCGCCTGCCTGTTTCCGGCAGTGGTATGAGACGCGGCTGCACCGCTGGCAAAGCGTCGCCTATCCGGAGGGCATTATTCTGGAGCAGACGGGCAACAGCGCGTTGTCCCGCGAACTGACCGACGCCATGAGGGACTTTACCTTTTCCCCGGTGGAGCCGCAGCCCGTCAAACCGATGTGGCTGAGTGCGGTGCTGGGATTGATTGCCGCTGCCCTTTCCTCAGTGTTTCTGCTGCTGTTTCACTGGAATGTCTTCCGCATTGTCATCAGTGCCATTATCGTGTTTATTGTAACGACGCTGGGCTTTGCCAAATCGGTGACATCCGCTCAGGAGGCGGAAGCCAAACGCGTTCGCGATGCGTATGTGGCACAACTGCGGGAGTACGCGGACACGCTGACCGCTGTGTGTAACAAATATGAAACTGCCCCTGCTGATGAACCCGGTAACCCATCTTCGGACGACAACACCCAGCCGCAGCAGGAACCCGACGACAGGAACGAGGGTGACGTATGACCGCACAGCCGCTTTCGGAAATTCTGCGCATCATTGACGCAAACCCCGTCTGTCGGGCGATGTTTACCGACGAACAGCTTACCAAATACCGCATTATCGCGGATCGTCTGGCGCTGCCCGACAGCGTCAGACCGTTTCGCGTGGTGTTTTGCGGCGTGTTTTCCTCCGGCAAAACTTCGCTGATCAACTCCCTGCTGAACACCCCGTTTCATCTGCCCGAAGGCGTGAATCCCGTCACCAAAATGGTAACGCGTATTCGCGGAGGCAGACAGGTTGCCTGTGCCTATCGGCTGGGCGGCAGGGAAAACGCTGTTTCCACCGATTACATCGAATCGCTCATCATGGGACAAAAGCAACTGGTTTACGATACGCACGAACTGATTATCACCGTTCCCTCGGAGATTCTGCAAAACCGGGTGGAATTTCTCGACACCCCCGGCTTTAACGACGAAATGGGCGGCGACCTCGAACGCATGAGCCGCGAGGCCATCTATGAATCGGACATGGCGGTCATGTGCTGCTCGGCGCTGCAACTGGGCAAAATCTTTGAACGCCAGCTCCTGCAAGAGCTTGACGATCTCACGGGGCATTTTTCGCTGGTGGTCACCCGCATGGATAACCTCAACACCGTCGAGGACTGCGACGCGGTCATCCGACAGGCCAACCGCCTTATGAAGGACAAGGGCAACGACGCGGCGGTCTTTCCGGGGGATATCAGCTTTGTCTTTCCCGTGGTCAACCGCAACGCCCTTTCCGACAGTTATCCTGACGCGGAGAAACACATCAAAGCCTTTGAAAACACGCTGCGCGCCGTGCTGTCGGACGAGAGCATCCGCCGCAGAATCCGGCAGAAATCCGACGAAAAGGCGCTGGCGCTCTGCCTGCGCGAAATAGAGCCTGTTTTTACACAGCTGGCGCAGCAGCAACAAGCGGAACTGACGGAGCTGACAAGCAAAAACAGCGCCGCCGTCAGGCAGCGGGAATGGAATGCCCGTACCGAGCAGAACCGATTTGCGGACAAGCGACGGGAGGCAAGCTATGCCGCCCAGCAATTTGCCCGTCAGCGCATGGGCACGCTCTCTGCGCAGATCATGCAGCTTCACGACCCCAGCACCTTTCAATTGGAGGCGACCCGCCTGACCAACAGCATGGTGGCAGCGCTTATCGGGGATATTGCTGCCTACAGCGCGCAGCAGGGAATCGCATCCTCCGACACGGTAGTTAATATTCTCAACGGGGAATATTTTGCCCTTCATTTTACCGTTCCGCCTCTGGTCAAGAAACCCGTCCGTCGAAGGGGCCCCATCAAACGATTATTTGTCACGCTCTTCCGCTTCGCCACATTCCGTTTTCAAATCGACGACGGCTGCGAAATGGAATACGCCGGGTACCAGGAACCCGCCGTACAGGCCGTGTGGAACGGCCCCGTTCCGTGGCTCCTGCGTCAGTGGGACGCCTACCTTGAACGGCTGCACGGCAGCATGAGAACCGACGGTTTTTACGGCGGCTACGAACAGGCCATCCGGGACAGACAAAATCTCATCGACCTGTGCGAAAAAGTCCGACAGTTGACGGTTTACCGAATATAAAAAAACAAAGCACGCAAGTCCTTGATCAAACTTGCGTGCTTTTATATTGATACTAAATCCCCAGTCTATCGGCATCCGCAGCGGAAATCTTGAAATATTGTATGAGCTGCCTGCGGCACAGGTCATTTCTTCCGTCAATAATACGGTAAAGATTATTGACTTCGTTTTGCCATGTCTCATAAGTGGCGGGCTTTTTCCAGCGCTCGCAATGGCGCGGCATTTCATCATCCATGCTAGCTACCATCTTTTTCAGAATAGATTTCATAATTTCGGGCTGGAAGGTAGAGTTAAGATGCTCGGCAAATCGTTCGATAAATCGCTGGCGGAAATCAGGATTTCTCATTAGCGCACAACGCAGTTCTGTTGAAAAACGGTTATCCGAACCGTGGCCCTCAGGATTGAACTGGTTTTCAAACATATTCAGGCTGTCCCAGACCGCATCGTTGCGCAAGGTCATATCAAAATCAAACATGATCCAACGCCATTTGCCTCTGCTGCTTCTTTCGCAATAAAACTTGATATTTCCCGTATCTCCGTTAGCAAAATAGATCTCGGTAATCAGGTAATCAATGAAATTTTCAATATCCACCTTGTCTGCCACATAACGGTAATAGGTGTTATCCTTCAGATCATGGGTCGAGGCATAGTGTACCAAATCAAGATAAGCCTCATTGGAACCTACTTTGGCATTGCTGTTGCCTTTTATCAGATCGAGGTTGTTTCCGTCCACGCCGCCGTATCTTCCCAGCCATTCGGCGTTGATCCTCTCACGCAAATCAAAATAACCCCAATATCGTCCGTTGATATACACAGCCACCGGCTGCCAGTCCTGAAATACCAGCGAAGTATGGCCCTTCATCACCTGTGCGGCATATGCGTCACGAATGCGGGTCATATTTTGATCCTGTCCGCCTGCCCGCAGCAGTAAACATCCAAACGTCGTGTGATCGCTGTTTTCAAAAAACGGGTATGTCACATTGTCTGCTCCGTAATCACCGCGGAAATACACAGCAACACTCTTTTGATCGTAGGCTCTGGAAAACTGACCGTATACCTTCATTCCCGCCAATTCATCAATCACCTTTTTGCCGTCCACATAATATTCAAAATTGGTTTCTCTCTCCCAATCCTGCCAGAAATTCGCACCCACAAACGGGAATTCGGCAGAATACTGCGTACCAAAGGAAAAAATACCTGTCTCCTGAGAAAACAGCCCATCCGGATCAGAAGCGAGACAGACAATGGGAAGCTTACGCTGGGATGGACTGCCCATAATAAAAGTGGCTGTGGTCACGTCACTTGGAAGTCGGTTCTCCTTGAACGCACGCACGCGCAGCACCGTGTTTTCACTCACCGTTATACGGCTGAATATCGGAGACTGCTCCGTAGGAACGCTTCCGTCGGTAGTATAACGATACGTGGCATTGCCCTCTCCTGACAGTATGGTGACTGTCGTACCAGTAGACACATAACCGCCCGTATTGCTCAGCAGTGGTTTACCGGCATAGCCCGTCAGAGGTACGGCATCATTAGGAAGACCGGGAGTGGGATTGTCAAAAAAAACACATTCGGCAGTACCCTCTTTGGCTCTGCCGGTTGTGACGCCGCTGCGTTGTCTGCCGGTTTCAAATATATCCATCGGAACTCCCTGTGCATTGGTGAGATACACTGTTTCCCCTTGGCTGTTCAGATCAAAACCGGCATAGAGTGACCCCGGATATTCCGTGTGATTTTCGGAAGTACAATACACGATCTGGCAGTTGCCTGCCCGAAGAGTGATATCAGGAAATTGAAATGGCGTGCTTTTTGGGCTGCCGTCAGTCAGTTGCCATCCGTCAAGAGAAACATCTTTATCAGACGGATTATACAATTCGATCCAATCCCACTTTTCCTGTGCTCCGTTGCCCTTCACGGCACTGACCTCATTAATAATGACGCTCATATTTTGAACGCGCACCGCTTCCTGAGGACTGTCGTAGACGGTATGGCTCTCGTCATTCAAACGACAATATCCGATGCTCGCATCCTTTGGGTTGATGACTGCGTAAACGCCCTCAAAACAGTTTTCGAGCGGAACAGTCTGCATCGGCACACCAGCCAATCCGAGAATCACAGCCTGATCTTTGGCATTCAACTGAAAAGAGGTATGCATATTCCCGTTCTCATCCACTGTATTGCGTCCCGAACAATATACCCGCAGCGTTTTTCCCGGAAGAAGCATCACATCCTTTTGGAAATGCCATTTTTCCACCTTTGACGACTCGTCCGATAAAGTATAATCGGAAAGTCTGACAACGCTCTTGGAAATATTTTTGACGGTAACAAAACCATAACAATTCCCGTCTGCCAGCGGAAGGGTAAAATCATTGGCACAACAGCATTCGGTAATCATCAGCTCTTTTTCGAGCTTTTGAATCACATCTTCAGGATTTTCCGCACAAACACCGTTATTCTTTTCGCCCGGAGATGGCTTGGCAAACCATAAGTAAGTTCCGTCCTTCGTTCGCCCCAATGAGATATCCTTCAGACTCTCTCCGACATCCACACGGCTGACCTTGCCGGTGCGATTGATCAGATAGAGACTTTCTCCGCGCGACGCGAGTGAAAAATTGGCATGTATCTCGTCATGCTCGACATCATACCAATCTTTACCGTCACAAAAAACCAGACGGTAATCGCCTGCTTTGATGGTCAGATCGGGAAAAGCGTATTTGCCGGGATCACGGTCATTGTCTGACAGATACCAGTTTTTGAGATGAATATCGGTGCTGCCCGCATTGTAAAGTTCAATCCAGTCGGGGGTTTCTCCCTCGCTGTCTGTCAGAAACGACGCGTTTTTGGTCATAATCTCGTTGATAACCAATTTATCGCTTTCACCGCCAAAGGAACAGCCGGCCAGCGCGCCAACGGCACATACAGCAGCCAGCAGCAGACTGACCGCCCTACGGATGAATTTCATGGCTCCTTCTCCGTTCTTACTCAGGTTATTTTTTTTATTATACATCATCTTCCTCTTTTTTTCAATCCAATCACTAAAATTCCTGTATTTTTTACAAAAACAAAAGCACTTGCAAAATAATGCCGGATATAGTATAATGTATCAAATTACATGTGATTCTTTGAAGGGAGGAGCGTTATGCTTAAATATTTTCTCGCGCCTCTGCTGGGAGGCGTGATCGGATATATTACCAACGATCTTGCCATCCGCATGCTGTTTCGGCCGCGCAGGGAAATTCGCATCGGAAAATGGCGGGTTCCTTTTACACCGGGACTGATTCCGCGTCAAAGGGAGCGCATTGCTGCCTCCATCGGCAGTGTGGTGAGCAGTGAACTGCTCGATCCCGCCACGCTCAAAGATACGCTGCTGTCTGAAAATGTACTTTCCACCCTTCGCGTCAAACTGGATGAACTATTCCATGGATGGAGCAGCGAAACCCGTTCGCTGCGTGAAAAGCTGTCAGAAACCGCAGGGGAAGAAACCGTGAGGCATTACGAGGAACGGCTTCGCGCCAAAGGCGCCGACATCATCTCAGAAAAACTCGTCGCAGCGGATGCCGGAGGCACCGTCATGCGAGCTGCCATGAATTCCCTGAAAGAGAAACACGGCTTCGGACTGCTGACCGGCCTGATGGACGACACCGTAACGCAAAGTCTTGGCGGCAGACTCAACCGACTCATCGCGCAAAATGCGCCGTCATTTCTGGAAGCCGAAATCGGACGTCTTGAGGACGAACTCCTCGACCAGCCCGTCAGCGTTCTGTATGAAAAATACGCAGATAAAGCCGAGCCGCTCAAGAAACGTATTATGGAGCTTTACCGCCTTGCCGTTGAACAAAAGCTGTCGCAGGCATTGGCAGCCGTCAACATCGAACAGATGGTTACGGACAAAATCAACGCCTTCAGCCCGGAGGAACTGGAAGCTCTCATTCTCAGCGTAATGAAAAAAGAACTGCGCGCCATTGTTCTTCTGGGCGCACTGCTGGGATTTCTGATGGGATTTATCAATCTGCTCTTCTAGGGAAACGCTGAATAAGTCGATTCACATACCGCTCAAAGGCGCATCCTCACGGTGTGGAAGCGGCAGAACGGGGCGATGATCCCCTCGAAGTCAATCCGGTAGTGGCAGACAAAAGCCGCACCGACAAAACCATCTGCCTGATCGTTTCTCCGACCACTGAAAGCTCTGGGCGTGCCGGGACATCCACGGCTTTTTGAGGTAAAGCAGCATGTGCAGAACATCAACCGCGAAAGGCTGCTCAAAACGCCGGGACGCCGCTTCACCGGCAAGTCGGTCTGCACTTCCGCTTTGGAGGCCGACCCTTCATACTAATTTTCGACTAAAATCAGACATTTTCACGGTCTATTTTGCACCCTGCTTCGTCTTCCTCCTAGGCGGGCGCCAGCCCGCCGGATTGTAGGCATCTATCTGCACTATGTATCTCCTGACGATCTGCCGGTATATTCCGTCGATGAGGTATTCATTGACGACGCATGATGGATAATTGGGTCGCGTTATCCAGCCAGATGGTTGATTTTCTCCATAGCAAAAACCCCGTCAGCCAGTAGAACCGCATTTCAACCATATGCGTTCCTGCTCGACGGGGCCTTTTTGTTAATCCGATAAGACTGTTTCTATGATGGCTTTATGAGTGATTTTTCACCACTGAGTTGCAGCCAAGAAGAAAGACATCATTTGTCCTTAATCTTTTCCTTCAGCACTTCGGCGTAGTTCTCGGCAAACGCAGCATTTCCCTTGACCACTTCGTCGCTCAACGGTACGGGAATTTCCGCGCGGCCCAGGGTTTCAAAATAACCGTACATGCCGCCGATGGAGCAGAGCGTCAGGTAATGTTCCCACGCATCGCCGCTCTCCACCTGTCTGCGGAAGAGAGAGAACGCGCCCATCTGTGCCAGCGCATAGTCGATGTAGTAGAAAGGATAGAGGAAAATGTGCTGCTTTTGCATCCAGTAACCGCCGCTTTCAAGGAACGCGTTGCCGTCGTAGTCGCGCCACGGCATATATTTGCGCTCGATCTCCCGCCAGAAGCGCCGCCAGTCGGCGGGTCCCGCCTCGGGGTTTTCAAAAACACGGTGCTGGAATTCGTCTACCGACACAAGATAAGGAATGGTTTTGAGCGCCTCGGTGAAATGAGCAAAGCGGTATTTGTCCGCCTTATCACCGAAAAAGCTCTCCATATAGGGATAGGCAAAATGTTCCATTGTCATGGAATGAATCTCGTTGATCTCGCTGGTGGAGCCGGAAAGTTCCGCCAACGGCAGACGACGCACGGCATAATAGAACTCAAAGGCGTGACCCGCCTCGTGCGTCAGCACATCCACATCGGCGGAAGTACCGTTGAAATTGGAGAAAATAAAGGGCGCTTTTTCATCCGTCAACCATGTGCAATACCCGCCGAGGTGCTTGTTGTCACGGGTTACCAAATCAAACAGCTCGTGCTCCGTCATAAAGTCAAAAAATTCCTTGGTTTCCGGCGAAAGGTCGCTGTACATCTGACGTGCTTTCTCCACCAGCTCATCAGGTGTGCCGATTGGCACAGCGTTACCGTCAGGGAACACTAGCTGTTCGTCGTACAGATGCAGTTGGTCTACCCCCAAACGCTCTGCCTGCTCGCGGTACATCTTGTCGCATATAGGAGTAATATACTTGCGCACCGCCTCGCGGAACTCCGCCGCTTCCTTGGCGGTGTAATCATAGCGACCGCGCGCGGGATATACATAGTCGATATAGCTGTCAAAGCCTAATTTTTTCGCCATGGTGCAGCGTAGTTTCACCAACTTACCATACTGCTCCTCCAGCGTGGGAGCCGCTTCTTCATATAACTTTGCCCACGCGAGAAAGGCGTTTTTACGCTCCTCACGGTCGGTAGACTGCATATGTCGCAGCAATCCGTAAAAATTGCAGGTTTCCCCCATGAATTCCACGGAACAGGCCGCGGCTGTTTTGGAATATTCCGTCGAGAGATTGTTTTCCTCGATCATTTCAGGAATGATTTCGGGATTGGTCAGCCTGAGCTGCATTTCGGCACTCTTGAAATAGTGGCAGCCGTACCGCTTTTCCAGTTCCGCACGGTAGGGACTTTTGACGATTTCACCCAGCCATTGCTGCTCTAAAGGCGTAAACTGCGGAATAGCCTCGTTGAAAAAAGCAATCTCCCCGTCATAAAATTCGTCCTTCATGTTGACGGTATTACGGATATAGGCGATGGTATACATCGTCTCCACACGGCTCATGATCTGCGTGCGCTCCAGAAATGCCGCGTGTGCCTGCTCAAAATCAGCGGCCTTGGAAAATTTGTCTATGCAGTTCTGCATTTCCTGCATAACCCGGTTCACATCCGGGCGCTCATACGGTAAATCTTTAAATTTTTGCATAAGTATGTCAACCTCCTGTTGCTATGATAGAATAGGATTCCCCTTTTGATGGGAGAATATTTAATACAGCTAAAACCATATCTCCCCCTTGCGCCGGATTTATCGGAGGCAAGGGGGAGATGTTTTCATCCGTTCTCACATAAAGCACGCTCAGGCAAACCATACCTTGACACAGAAGAGAAGAAACAGGAACATGACTGCCGCGAACACCGCTCCGATCAGCAGTCCCGCGGCGATCACCCCTCCCATCAGCGCGAACCGTCCCTTGCGGTCGAGCGCGGGAAGCTCGCTCTGCGAGGCGTTCCTTTTTTTCAGTTCTTCCGTCTTGCGATCATACCACGGCATACCCTCTACGTTCATATTGGCGACGGTGCGCCCGTCGTCAACAAACTTTTCGCGCTTTTTTTTCAAGCAAATCCCTCCTGCGCCGACATTATTTGCCGTCGTACAGATGGCAGGCGACAAAATGACCCGGCTTGACCTCGCGGAATTCGGGACATTCGTGCTTGCAAATCTCCATGCACTGAGAGCAACGCGTGTGGAATTTACAGCCCTTCGGGGGATTTGCGGGAGAAGGAATGCTGCCCTCGAGAATGACGCGGTTGATCTTCGCGTCAGGATCGGGAATGGGAATCGCGGAAAAGAGCGCCTGCGTATAGGGATGGAGCGGTTCATCAAACAGCTCGTCTGTCTCCGCCAGCTCCGCCATCGAACCCAGGTACATGACGCCGACGGTATCGGAAATGTGCTGCACCACCGAAAGGTCATGGGAGATGAACAGATAGGTAATGCCGAATTCCTTCTGCAATTCCTTGAGCAGATTGATGATCTGCGCCTGAATCGACACATCCAGCGCCGACACAGGTTCGTCGCACAGGACAAATTCAGGGTTAAGCGCAATGGCGCGCGCGATACAGATTCTCTGACGCTGACCGCCGGAAAATTCGTGCGGATAGCGCTGTTTGTGATATTCCTGCAAACCGCAGGCCTTCATAATACGGGTGATGTAGTCGTCATATTCCTCTTCGGGAACAATGCCGTGTTCTCTCACCGCTTCGCCGATAATCTCGCCGACCGGCAGGCGGGGCGACAGGCTGGAATAGGGATCCTGAAAGATGATCTGAATCTTCGGGCGCATCTTTCTCAGTTCCTCATGGGACAAAGAGAAAATATCCACGCCGTTGAAATAAACTTCGCCCGCCGTCTTGTCCTGCAAACGCAGGATCGTGCGTCCGATGGTGGATTTACCACAGCCGGACTCGCCCACCAGTCCCATCGTGGTGCCGCGTTTGATGGAGAAGGATACGTCGTCCACCGCCTTGACATTGCCGATCGTCATGCGGAAAAAGGAAGACTTGATAGGGAAATATTTTTTCAGGTGTTTTACCACCAGCAGGTCGTCGTCATGAACGTAGGAGGATACGTCTGCGGTGCCGGCTTTCATTTCTTCTTTAATACTGCTGCTGCTCATATTACAGTTCCTCCACATTCACAGATTTGGGTTGCTCCGCGACCTCCCCCTGCTCGGCGTACCGCCAGCAGGCGACATAATGGGTGTCGCTGATCTTGTACATCGGCGGATATTGCCCCGAACATTTCTCACAGCAGGATTCGCAGCGGTCGCGGAAGTAGCAGTAGTCGGGCATTTCCACAGGATTGGGAACGCTGCCGGGAATGTTGTAGAGCGAATCCACCTTCTTGCCCACCACCGGCTTGGATTTCATCAGACCGATGGTGTAGGGATGACAGGGATTGTGGAAGATGTCGCGGCTCAGCCCCTTTTCCACGACGCGGCCCGCGTACATGACCACCACATAATCCGCCATATCCGCCACAACGCCGAGGTCATGGGTGATCAGCATGATCGAGCTGCCGATCTTGGATTTCAGGTTTTTGAGCAAATCGAGAATCTGCGCCTGAATGGTCACGTCGAGCGCTGTGGTAGGCTCGTCGGCGATAATCAGTTCGGGATTGCAGGACAGCGCCATGGCGATCATGACGCGCTGCCGCATACCGCCCGACAGCTCATGGGGGTACATATCATAAACGCCCTTGCTGTTGGCAATGCCCACCATATCGAGCATTTCAATGGAATGCTTTTTGATGATTTCCGCGCGGTTCTTTTTCTCTTCTTTGGTGAGTCTGACCTTGCCGTTTTTGTCCTTCTTCTCCTCGCCAAAGAGAATCTCGCTGTGCAGCTCCATGACTTCATCGAGCTGCTGTCCGATGCGAAAGACCGGATTGAGACTGGTCATCGGCTCCTGGAAAATCATGGACATACGGTTGCCGCGAATATCCTGCATCACCTCCGCCGGAGCGTTGACGATGTTGATGGCTTTTTCGCCCGTATTAAAGCGGATTTCGCCGCCCACCGTCTGTCCCTGCGGACGCTGCAGCAACTGCATGAGAGAGAGAGAAGTGACCGATTTGCCGCAGCCGGATTCACCGACCACGCCCACCGTTTTTCCTCTGGGAATTTCAAAGGAAATGCAGTCCACCGCCTTGACAGTGCCGATATCGGTGAAGAAGTAGGTGCAGACGTTGTCAAATTCGACGATATTGTTTTCGTCGCGCATCTTGGTTTCGTATTTTTCGGGATGCCCGACGCTCTCTTTGCGCTGTTTCTCCAGTTTGCGGGTCAGCTGACGGTTAAAACGTATGATTCTCCGGGACTCGCTGCCGCTGATATAGGAACCGGATTTTGAGCTTTTTTTATCGGTTTTGATTTTTTTCAGTTTTTCACTCATTTTTTCCGCCTCCTTATTTCATCTTCGGGTCAAATGCGTCGCGCAGACCGTCGCCCACAAAGTTGAAGGCGATAACGGTCAGGCAGATCAGCAGACCTACTGGGATCCAGATATATGCGTACCGGATCATGTTCTCGTTGGAAGAAGTCACCGAATTGATCATGGTGCCCCATGTTGCCAGCGGGTGCTTCACGCCCAGTCCCAGGAAGGAAAGGGTGGATTCATAGATAATGACCGAGCCCAGACCCATCGTGGCGTTGACAATGAGCTGCGGAATGACATTCGGCACCAGATGGCGGAAGATGCGGCGGGAGGTGGAAAGACCCGTCGCTTCGGCGGCGGTCATGAATTCCTGCTCGCGCAGGGACAGAATCTGTCCGCGCACCAGACGCGCCACGCCTGCCCATCCGAGGAAGCCCAGCACCGCCATCATCCACATCAGACGCACATACGAGGTAAGCTTCTGGTCGTCAAAAATCGCGCCGAGAATAATGAGAATCGGCATGGTGGGAATGCAGTTGAAAATATCCACCAGACGCATGATGAGGGTATCGACCCAGCCGCTGAAGAAACCTGCCAGACCGCCCATAATCACGCCGAAAATCATCTCAAGGATAATAACGATAAAGCCGACCATCAGGGAAATGCGTCCGCCGTACATCATGCGCGCCAGAATATCCATGCCGTCGGCGTCGGTGCCGAAGATATGTTCTTTGGAGGCGGGCGCGTAAATGTCGATCAGATGGGTGGTCTGCTCGCACTTCAGGACATACTGCCCTTCCTTGCGTTCGATGGTGATTTCGGAATCCTCCATCGTGTAGCTGCCGTCGTCATTCTGCACATAGCGACCCTTCTCGTCCATGAGCGGCAGAGGATAGACAAAGGTGCCGGACTTCTGACCGGCTGCCTCGAGCTTCTCGATCTCCTGCTCCACCGTTCGCTTGAATTCGATGGAAAGCGTGTCCTCACCGCTGTAACGGCGAACGCTGTAGCCGCTCAGCTCCGCCACCTCGCCATTGGCGTCGGCAATCACGAAGTCGTCATCCTGCCTGGCAACGGTATAAGCGGCGCCCTCATAGTCAAAGCTTCCGTCGGTATAAAGCGCCTGCAGCGCCGCCGCCTTGAATTCATCGGAAAACTCGGCGCCGGTCTGATACGCATTGAACACCAGCTTGCTGATGACCAGAAGGGTCGAAGCGTCACTGTAACGATACACGGTGAATTTGTCGGAAGAAGTCTTCTGCACACCGTAGTCGGAGCCGTCATAGGTAAATTTACCCGCGGCAAGACCATGCAGCACGGCGGTGCGAAGCGCCGCGTCGGTTTTGCTGCCGTCGCTCATAGTGAGTTCCGCCTTGGAAAGCGCAAAGATGTTATACAGATTCTTTTTGCCTGTGGAACTGATGGAATACACCTGTCCGCCCACCTCAAATGCCGATTCACCGGATTCAAGAGAAGCGGCCGCTTCACGGGCAACCGCGGGACTGATCGTCTGCCCCTCGACAGGGCTGGCGGCGCCGGTTCCGGGATTGAAAACGCCGATCTGTGTAAATCCGGTCAGCGTACCCACTTCATCGGCAGAGATACCGGTCAACTCATACACATCGCTGCCCAGCTTGTTAAGGTTATAGACCAGACCGGACTCATCATCCGTGATCTCTCTTTTTTGCGCGTCTTCCTGCTCCATCTGAAGGATATAGGATGTCATCATATTCTTTATGGTGCTATTGACTGTGTGATCCTTATCCACTGCGTAGCTGGAATAGCTGTCTCTTTTGGACGCACTGGCGTAGTTGGTCATCAGCGTATCGTATTTGTAAAAAATATCGGTCTGTCCGTATTTGTAAAATACAGGAAACAGGAACGAAAACAGGAACATGAAGATCAGAATCGCCGAACCGACAATCGCGAGCTTGTTGCGGATAAAACGGTTGAAAACGAGACGTCCGGGACTGAGCACCTTGACGCGCTGGGAATCATCCAGCGCAATAGGTTCGCTGCCTTCCGAACCATCGGCACGATTGATCTTTTTGGCTTGTTCCGCCGCTTCGCGTGCTTTAAGCACTTCATTAAAATTTTTGTTTTCCATGCCGCACCTCTTTAGTGTACTCTGACACGCGGGTCAACCACCGCGTAGAGAATATCGGAAATCAATGTGCCGAGAAGCGTAAGAATCGCCATAAAGGCGAGATAAAACATGGTAAACGGAATATCGCCGCGCACCATCGACTGGTACGAGACAAACCCGATACCGGTTACTGAAAACAGCTGTTCGGTGATGAGCGCTCCCGCAAAGAGTCCGGGAAGCGAACCGCCGAGGATGGTGACAATCGGAATCAGTGTGTTGCGGAAGGCATGATAACCGATGACCTTCTGCTCCGAAAGACCCTTGGCCCGCGCCGTTCTGATATAATCGGCGTTGAGCACCTCCAACATATTGGCTCGCGTATAACGCATCAGACCGCCTATGCTGACAATCGTCAAAGTTAATACGGGAAGAATAAAATGCTTGGCGATATCAAGCTTTTGCCCCAAGGGAGACAGGCTGAGAAAATTCCGGCTCTGCATACCGCTGATATCGAGAAGCGGCATACCGTCCGCCCCTTTGATCCACACGCCGAACACCATCTTGAGAAGCGTCGCCACAAAGAAGGTCGGCAGAGAAATACCGACCAGCGAGACCACTGTGACCGCGTAATCGGTAAGGCTGTATTGCTTTCTCGCGGCCACTACGCCGAGCGGAATCGCGATCACAATTTCCAGAATGAACGAAACAAGACCCAGTGCAAAGCTGTACCAGATCACATCTTTAAACTTTTGCGTGACGGGAACCGTCCACTGCCAGCTCTCGCCGAAATCGCCCTTTACGGCGGATTTCAGCCATGTAAAATATCCCTCTATAACGCCCTTGTCCATGCCGTACTGTGCGTTCAACTCTTTCAGCCATTCGGCAGCGCTTTTCATGGAGCCCGGCTTCATGGCCATTTCTCGCGCCTTGGTCTCCACATAGCTGGAGGGCAGCGAATACATGAGCAGATACACAATCAGCATGACAAAGAAGAGGATAACAATGCTGTAAAGTAATCGTTTGATAATAAATTTAGTCATAATCCACACCTGCCATTGCATGATTGGTCGATAGAAAAAATATGTCACCGACACCCGCAG
This sequence comes from uncultured Clostridia bacterium, assembly GCA_946182865.1. Taxonomy (GTDB): domain Bacteria; phylum Bacillota; class Clostridia; order Oscillospirales; family Acutalibacteraceae; genus RUG762. Next base: position 3,617 of record CAMHAV010000025.1, on the reverse strand, counting down.
GGGGGCGCCGGTGACATACATGAGTTTAGCGCCGTTTCTGTGGAGGTCTTACGACCACCGACATAAGCCGAAAGGCTTACTGCATCTCCAGCAGTTCAAGGTCGTTAAGCCAACCCCAGAAGGTGGTGATGTCGGGCGTAACGGTATCAAGATTCACGCGCTCAGCAGAGAAGATCACAGCGTTCTGTCTCTGATAGGTGGGAATCTCGCAGGCCCAGTCAAGGATGATATCAAGGCACTCTTTGTAAACCGCCTTACGATAGGTCTGATCCAGGCTGGAGCGCGCATCTACAATCTTCTTGTCGAGGTTTTCGTCCATGATGCAGTAGTGGTTGCTGCCGCTGCCGCCCGCGCCGGCCACACTCGAGCTGTGATAAATCTGATACATATCCGGGTCAACGGAAGCACCCCAGGCAGCCGCCCACATATCGCAGGTGTTGGCGTCGAGCGCATCCCACAGCACGGTGGAGTCGGAAAGGTCGTTGACCTGGAGGTCAATGCCGATGGACTTGAGCGCGTTGGAAGTGTTGGTAACAATGCCGAAGGACGGATGATCGCCGGTGCCGTCAGCGGGAATCATGAATTCATAAGAGAGGGAAGCGCCTTCGGGAGCCGCGGTGAATTTGCCTTCCGCGTCATCCCAGGTGTAACCGGCCGCCTTGAAATAGCCGATCGCCGCCTGCAGCGCCGCTTCAAACTTCTGATCGTCGGTCATGCCGTCGGTGTAGATGGGCTTGCCGTCCACATCCTTGGAGAAAGCGATCTCATAACCGTCGTCAGTCGGCTTGGGAGCCGCCCAGGAGGTGTTGGAAATCGGGTACTGGATAACGGAAGCACGCTCGCCATAGTAGGAATTGATAACCGTGTCACGATACACGCTGAAAAGGGTGGCAAACGCCTTGCGGAGGTTCTTGGACTCGGTGCTGCCGATGTCGCCGCCCACGTTGACGCACTTGGCGCACATCGCGATATAACCGTAGCCGAGGTTGTCAACAGCGCTGGTGTCGATCTTGTCGCCGCTCATTTCTCCGTTGCTGTTGTATTCTTTGATAGCCTTGACAGCCGCGTCAGAGATGGAAGGATCGGAAATGTCCAGAGTACCGGTGGCCACGCCGGTCAGCTTATCGGCGTCAGAGGACTCTTTGAAGAGGACATTGGTAATCTTGGGTGCGCCCTTGTAATAATTGTCATTCTTTACAAAGGTGACAGTGCCGTTTTCATAGGAAACGAACTTGTAGGGACCTGCGCCCATCGGAGAAGTGGTCTTCTCCTTGACAATGCTCAGATCGCCCTTTGGGAAACCGAACTGGTTCTTGTCATAGTTGTACTGTGCCTTGTCGCCATAGTAATGGAGAGGAGCCACAACCCAGCCCATCTGATAGACCGCCGTCGCGTCCACCTCGGACAGGGTTACGGTCAGGCTGTAATCGCCGGTTCTCTTGACGCCCGCGATATTCTGCACATCGCTGGTCTTGACATAGGTGGCAAATTCCTCGGCGCGGTCGCCCAGCTCCGCGTTGATCAGTTCAGAGAGAGGAGCGTCAGCCGCTTCCTTATCGATGCCGGCGATGCTGTAACCATATTCTTCCGCGATCATGTTAAAGAAATCGGCAGCCGTCGCTTTGGCATCCAATCCCTTGAAGCCCCACAGCGTGGCAGCGGACGCCACATCCTTCGCACCGTAATTGGCGATGCAGTAATCCGCAATGGCCTGCGCAAACGCCGTGCCGCACTTTTCAAAGGCGGCCTTATAGGTCTCATACTGCTCATCGGTAACAAATTCGCTGATGTCAACGGTGTCATCCGCTATCTTGGAAAGAATCATGGAGCTGACAGAGCGCAAACTGTTCTTATAATCTTTCATACCGACGACGGGAAGGCTGCTCATGGTCGAGCTGCCGTCATAGGTCGGGTCACAGAAGACATACAGCGAGAAAATCGCGTCGTCAATGGTCATGGGTTCGCCATCGGAGAACTTGATGTCATCGCGCATGGTGATGTTGTAATCAACGGTGCCGTCGGAGTTCTCTTTGATCTCGCAGTCCGCAATACCGGTATAGGTGTACTCGGTGCCGTTGTAGGCGCGCTTTTCGCCTTCAATGCCCTTCATAACCATGTTGCCTTCACGATCGGTGCCAAGCAGACCGACTGCGGTCATCGCATAGACGTCCTGATCGTAAGCGGACTCGGAGAAGAAGGGACTGAACTTCTGGCTGAAGTTCGAGTAACCGACGACCAGCGTGTCGGCGCCCTTGTACTCCTCTTTTTTGTCGCCCTTTTTGCAGCCCGCAGCGGTAGCAACTACCATCACAGCGGACAGCGCAAGAGCAAGGAATCTCTTAGCCTTGGAATTTCTCATTTTGTAATTCCTCCAATTCATTTTTTTCCGTTTTTTCCAAGCTGACAGGAAAAAACGAGTCTATATAACGCAGAGGCTAAACTGCGCTATGAGCAAACAACAATATCAGTCGTCGGAAACGACCTCGGTTTTCAGACAGGCGCGGCTGCGGAAACACAGCACTGCCGCCAGCGTCTGCGCGGCCGCGGAAAGAATAAACAGCATATCCCCCGCCGCAGGCGTCTGTCCCATCAGGAAAAACACCACAAAGGAGCCTGTCAGGGCCGCGCCGGAAAGCGCCGCCGCTATCAGCGATCCGCCGGAAAAGCGGCTTTCGAGTTTATCCGCCTGCTCATGGGTCAGACGTCCCTTCACGGTCAGCGCCGTGTAAAGTCCAAGGGAAGCAAACCAGAAGGGCAGCATGGCAAACGCCATGGGCATAATCACAAAGATATAGTGCGCGCAGCGGGTTCTCACCGTAAGCGCGACCAACTGAAAGAACCAAAATGCAGCCGCACAGGCAATCAGCTTCGGACGTTCCTTGCGCAGCGCCTCCGGATTACGGAATCCATAGTGCTTGCCGCGGTAAACCGCCACCGTTTTGAGCTTTCCGTTTCTTTCTACATTTTCCAAACGGTAATCTCCAAGATATTTTCGAGACGCCATACAATCCTCTTTCTTTATGCTGCGCTGTCGGGTGCCGTTTCTTCGTTGGGCGCCCCGAACCCCTCAGGTGCAACACATTGGGAAACGCGTTGAAATGTCTCATATCCCGTCAGACTGAAATAGTAGGTGTGATGATCATATTGGTAAATAATGTAAGCGATATCGTGCCCGGCCTTGTCCTCCCCGCCGTCTACCACCGTATAAACCGCGCTGTCGGCAAAGGTCACGACAACGCGCTCTTTCCCGCGGGGAATCCAATAACGGTGAAGCAGTCCGCTGCGGGTCACGGCAGTGAGAAAGGCGCTTGTGTTGTAGGACGAAAGACGTATCTCCGGCGCATTCTCACCGGCAGGCGCCGCAATGACCTCCGCCTCATTGACCACCACATCGCGCAGATGATCGTCAGATTCACGGTAATAGCGGCTGACACGGCTGGCTCCCACCAGCATAGAAGTAATGGACACACCGATGATCACAAATACGGCAATCACCGCAAAGATAAACTTCTTCATCTTCATCCTCCGAAACAACCGGCAACGGATGATCTGTCATCCCCCGCCATCCGACCGTCATACACGGTTAAAAGCGACCCGTCAACGCGTATTTCAAAAGG
>CAMHAV010000024.1 GCA_946182865.1 uncultured Clostridia bacterium | reverse complement strand
TCGTATTCAGACCATCGGAAAAATCAAGAGAATAGTGATGCAGTTTGCCGAAATTTTCTATGTAACACGATAACAGCTTCATGTCTATTGTATCTCCTCTCCTGCCAGCGCCTGAAGACCGTACCGAATGATAACGGCTTTATCCTGCTCTGACAATTCCGTATCATTGAAAACCGTTCGGATAAATTCGCCTTTCAAAGATTCTTCCAGAAGGTAATCTTCTATATGGATTTTTAGTGTAGTCTCATCCACCACCTTGACAAAGAAATACCCTGCCGAAAAACGTCTCTGTAAATACGCGATATCTTTTTCACATTCTACATCCATTTCCCCGATTAAAACGATTTTCAATAAACTGTCACCGTCACAGTCTGTTCCCAACAACGCATCAGCGATTTGATGGAGTATTTCCTGCGTGGTATGGCAATGCGTCACATCCACTTCAATCGTATATAACTGTCGCTTGGCAAACGGAACAAACATCGTCGTCAATTGATGACTGGTTTCATCTATCTCCAATATGACAAAGCCATGCGGTCCGCATTCGTCAAAGCCTCTGCCTTCAAGACAGCCAGGATAACAGTACATACCCCGCGCGTCCAGTTCCTCCATCTTATAGGTGTGAATATGTCCCAGCGCAAGATAATCAATATTCCGGTTTCTGAGTTCTCTTAAAATAACCGTCTGCCCGTCATCGCTTCCCGATATCTCAGATATCTGCCCATGCATCATCACAATATTAAAATGGTTCATCTCCAACGTCAAAGAGGAATACATATCCTCCTTACAATGGGAGGACAACTCGATGCCGGTAATAGCGACATTTCCCAAAGAGAAGCTTGTCCACTCATCACTAAAGAGCTTCAGGTTTTCGGGAATGGGATTTAAATTGGTAATAAAATTATTATTGTCATGATTTCCCTTCAAATAAAAGAACAGAATGTCAGGATGAGCCGTTATGCAGGACAGGACTGTATTTCTTGTCAATTCGGTGGTATTTTCCGTATCAAACATATCGCCTGCAATTAAAATTCCTGAAACATCGGATTCCGCAGCGTAGTCCACCATTCTTTCAAAGGTATGGAGAAGTTCATGCCGCCTTATTCGAGACATTTCGCTACCAAAATGAGTGTTCATCTGCGAATCTAAATGCAAATCTGCACAGTGTATCAGTTTCATATAATATCCTTGTCACTTTCATGTGTTTTGTTTTTATTATACCATTTTCGGGAAAAAAGTCAACTTTAATCGCTATGATTATTTTAACGGTTTACACCTGTCACGTTGAAAAAAGCCGACCCACGCAAAACGTGAATCGGCTTCTATCATCTGTCAGCAAAAAATATTCCACGCAATCGGCTTAATATTCATACCTCGCGCAGCCGCAGTTGAGCAGACGGAAGTCCGCAAACGCCTGATTGCTCAGATCACCGAAATAAGTGGCGATCAGTTTGTTGGTCCAGCCGTGGCTGACAATCAGCACCGTGCGTCCCTCGCACTTCGGCAGCATCTCGTCCAGAAAGGAGTAAACGCGGTGCGCCCCCTGCAGGATCGACTCTCCGCCGCCGGGGAACCGTTCGGCAAAGACCTGCTTGCGGCGGTTGAATTCCGCGTCGTCCCGCAGACACTGCTCCAGCGCGCCGAAGCTCATTTCCCGCAGTCTCGCGTCGGGAATCGGCGTCAGTCCCAGCACGCGCCCCACCGCTTCGGCAGTCTGACGCGCGCGAATCATGTCGGAGCAATAGATGACCTCGATGCCCTTGTCGGTGAGAGAATCCGCAAGCTGCCCGGCCTGCGACAGTCCCTTGTCGGTGAGCGGCAGATCCATCGCGCCGCAGACACGGTCTTGCGCGTTCAACTGCGTTTCGCCGTGACGTGCGGCATAAATGACAGTGCTTGCCATAACCGTTTCACCGCCTTTTACCGATCGGAGGACGGCGCAGCCGATACGGTGGCGTTCTGCGCCTTGGGTGCCGGACTTGTCTCCACCTCTACTTCAACGGTTTCACTCTCCGCCTTTTTGTCCGCCGCGCGTTCGGTGAGATTCTCTCTGGCCACCGCCAGCATGAGCTTGATGCGGTTTTCCTGATTGACCTTGGTGGCACTGGGGTCGTAATCAATCGGGGTGATATTGGCGTTGGGGCAGACCTTGCGGATACGGCCGATCATACCCTTGCCGTTGATATGGTTGGGCAGACAGCCGAAAGGCTGGGTGCAGACGATGTTTTCATAGCCCGATTCGCACAGCTCCAGCATTTCGGCGGTGAGCAGCCAGCCTTCGCCCATCTTGCTGCCATAGCCGATCACGCCGTTGACCAGCGAACGCAGATGGGCATAAGGAGACGGCGCGACAAAATTCGGATGATCCTTGAGCGCGTCAAGCATGGCGGATTCCATACGGGTACAGAAATCCTTGAGGAAAGAGACAAACTTATATTTCACGGTGCTGCCGCCGTAGAGCTTGATATCATCCAGACGGTTGTCGATTTTGAAAAGGGCGAAGCCCATCAGACCCGGCACCATCACTTCGCAGTCCTGCGAGGCGAGGAATTCTTCGAGCTGGTTGTTGGCAAGGGGCGAATATTTGACATAGATTTCGCCCACCACGCCGACGCGCACTTTTGGCACGCGGTTCACGGGAATCGCGTCAAATTCGTCCGCGATCTGCCGCAGATTGCTGCGGAATTCTTCGCCCAGCATTCCCTTGCCGTGGGAGAACTGATCGAGCAGACGATCCACCCAGTTGTCCACCAGTTCCATCGCCTCGCCGGGATTCAATTCATAGGCTTTCACCTGATTGCTCAGCAGCATGAGCAGGTCGCCGTATACCAGACCCGCCACAAACTGCATGACCAGCGCGGGGGTGATGGAAAAGCCGGGGTTGCTTTCCAGACCCGACAGGTTGACCGAAATCACAGGCACCTTTTCATAGCCCGCCGCTTTGAGCGCCTTGCGGAGCAGGTGGATGTAATTGGAGGCGCGGCAGCCGCCGCCTGTCTGGGTAATCATAAGAGCGGTTTTGTCAACGTCATATTTGCCGCTGTTAAGCGCGTCGATCATCTGTCCGATGACCAGCAGCGCGGGGTAACAGGTGTCGTTGTGGACGTATTTCAAACCCTCTTCCACCACCTGATGGCTGCTGTTGGTCAGCACTTCCACGTCATAGCCCGCCTTTTGCAGCACCTTGGCAAAGAGCTTGAAGTGAACCGGCAGCATATTCGGCGCGAGAATCTTGTATTCACGGCGCATTTCCTTGGTAAAGAGCAGTCTGCCGTCTTTGTTGTATTTTAATTCTGCCATGTACGATGACCCTTTCTGCTTTAGTTATCCTCGATAGCGGCAAAGAGGCTGCGCAGGCGGATTTTGACCGCGCCGAGGTTGGTGATCTCGTCAATCTTGATCTGGGTGTAGAGTTTGCCGCCGCTTTCGAGAATGGAGCGCACCTCGTCGGTGGTAATCGCGTCAATGCCGCAGCCGAAGGAGACAAGCTGCACCAGATTCATGTCGGGCTGGGTGAGAATGTATTTCGCGGCGGCATACAGACGGGAGTGATACGTCCACTGGTTAAGCACCTTGACGGGGAATTTCTCCACCCGGTCGCACACCACATCCTCCGAAATAATGGCCGCGCCGCAGCCTGTCACGATCTTGTCAATGCCGTGATTGATTTCGGGGTCGATGTGATAGGGACGGCCCGACAGCACAATGATCTGCATTCCCTTTTGACGGGCTTCCTCTATAATCTCCTCGCCGCGTTCACGGATGCAGGCCAGATAGCGGTCATATTCGGCATAAGCCGCCGTCGCCGCCTCCTTGACTTCTTCGAGCGGGATGATGTCGAAGTATTTGGACATCACCTGCTGGAACTTCTTGGGGAAGTCCTTGGGACGGTGAATGCCGAGGTAATCGTTGATAAAGCGGACCTTTTCGATATCGGGCATATTGGCGTGAATGACTTCGGGATAATACGCCACCACGGGGCAGTTGTAGTGGTTGTCGCCTTTCTTTTCATCGAAATTGTAGGACATACAGGGGTAGAAAATGGTGTCCACGCCGTCATTGATAAGGGTCTGCACATGTCCGTGCATCAGCTTGGCGGGGAAGCAGACCGTATCGGAGGGGATGGTCGCCTGTCCGAGCAGGTACATCTTGCGGTTGGACAGGGGCGATGTCACCACTTCAAAGCCCAGTTTGGTAAAGAGCGTGTGCCAGAACGGCAGCAGCTCGAACATATTCAGCCCCATCGGAATGCCGATTTTGCCGCGTTCTCCCGCGACAGGCTGGTATTCCTTGAGCAGCTTGATTTTGAAATCGTAGATATTGAGCGTATCGTCCGCTTTGCGATGGGTGATGGGTCGGTCGCAGCGGTTGCCGCTGATAAACCGGCGGTTGTTGTCGAAGATGTTGACCGTCAGGCGGCAGTTGTTGCTGCACAAGCCGCAGCGCGCGTCCTTGACCTGATGGAAGAACTCCGAAAGCTGCTGCGCATTGAGAATGCCGCTGCTTCCGGTCGAGTGACGGGACGCATAGAGCGCCGCGCCGTAAGCGCCCATCAGTCCGGCAATGGCGGGACGAACTACTTCCACGCCCATTTCCTGCTCAAAGGCGCGCAGCACCGCGTCATTGAGGAAGGTGCCGCCCTGCACGACGATCTTTTTGCCGAGTTCGTCGGGGCCCGAGGCGCGGATGACCTTGTAGAGCGCGTTCTTGACGACGCTGATGGAGAGTCCCGCCGAGATATTCTCGATGGACGCGCCGTCTTTCTGCGCCTGCTTGACGGAGGAATTCATAAAGACGGTGCAGCGGGAGCCGAGGTCAACGGGTTTGTCCGCAAAAAGCCCCAGCTTGGCAAAGCGGGCGATGGGTTCGCCCAGCGCCTCCGCGAAGGTCTGAAGGAAGGAGCCGCAGCCGGAGGAACACGCCTCATTGAGGAAGATGCTGTCGATCTCCCCCTTTTTGCCGATCTTGAAGCACTTGATATCCTGTCCGCCGATGTCGATGACAAATTCCACATCCGGCATAAACTGACGGGCGGCGGTCAGATGCGCCGTCGTTTCCACAATGCCGGAGTCGAGGCTGAACGCGTTTTTGATCAGTTCTTCGCCGTAGCCCGTAGAGGTCGCGCCGATAATTTTGATATCGGGGTATTTCCAGTAAAAATGCTCCAGAAATTCCTTGACATGCGGCACGGGATTGCCCTTGTTGGAGCTGTAGCTGTCCCGCAGAATCTTGCCGTCGGGGGTAATGACCACCATTTTGATGGTGGTGGAGCCGGAGTCCACGCCAAAGAACGCGTCGCCCTTGTAGGTATCGGGGTCTACGCGGTCAATGGTGTGTGCCGCGTGGCGCTTGACAAACGCGTCGTATTCCTCCTGGCTTGTGAAAAGCGGATCGATGGAATGATAGCTGCCCACCGTGTCGAGATGCGTGAGGGTGTCGATGGCCTTGTCAAGGTCGATTTCGGTATCCGCGCCGTAAGCCGCGCCGATGGCGACAAAATAGAGCGAATTTTCGGGACAGGTGCCTTTGAGATGCAGCGTATCGTCAAAGGCGGCGCGCAGCTCCGAGAAGAAAGTCAGCGGCCCGCCGAGATAGACGACGTTGCCCTTGATGGGACGCCCCTGCGCGAGTCCGGCAATGGTCTGGTTGACCACCGCGTAAAAAATGCTGGACGATACGTCGCCGGTACGCGCGCCCTGATTAAGAAGCGGCTGGATATCAGTCTTGGCAAACACGCCGCAGCGGGAAGCGATGGTGTAACGACGCTCCGCACGTTTGGCCGCCTCGTTCATCTCGGTGGGGGTAATATTGAGCAGAGTCGCCATCTGGTCGATGAAAGCGCCCGTACCGCCCGCGCAGGAACCGTTCATGCGGAACTCCATGCCGCCGGTGACAAACAGGATCTTCGCGTCCTCGCCGCCCAGTTCAATGGCGACATCCGTGTCGGGCAGCAGATTTTTCAGCGCGATGCGGGAGGCAAAGACCTCCTGCACCAGCGGAATGCCGCACGCCTCGGAAATGCCCATGCCCGCCGAACCGGAAATGGCCAACAGCGCTTTGTGTTCTCCCGTCAGCTCGCGCACGGTTTTCAGTACATTCAGCGTCTTTTCGGTAATCTGAGAAAGATGACGCTCGTAGGATTGATGAATAATGTGGTTCTGCTCGTCCATCACGACATATTTGATGGTGGTCGAGCCAACGTCAATGCCAATTCTCAAAATGCATTCTCCGTTCTCTGTTCAATCTGTTAAAGACAAAATACACAGTTCGGGATAATTCACAAAAAGGTCTGATTATCCCATTTTCAATGATTCAAAGAAAATAATAGCACAATTCACGGTTAAAGTAAAGACGCAAAATCATGAAAATATTGCCGCTTTGACAAATTTTGCGAAAAAGCTCATTTTCGGGATAGGTTTCTCTCTCAAATCTGTTCAATTGTGCCGTAAAAGTAAGAGTTATTATGACATACTTATATAAACAGCGTGTAAACCGTCCCACACAAAAAGCCCGCACACGCGGGAAGAAGCATAACAGCGCATTCTTTCCACCTGTACGGGTTCTTTTTTGATTTATTTTACCGGTTACGGACGGCTGTCGCGATCCTCTGCCATGTCTTTGCCGCCCCACGCACGCAGCGCGGTATTCATCCGCAGACAAAGCTGTCTGTCCTGCCAGTACTGAATGGCGCCGACTGCCGCAAAAATCACAGCCACCATGCAAAACAGCACCACGCCGATAAAAAAGGTCTTGATGATGCCGACGAGAAACGCCACTGTCATCACACAAAGCTCCAGCGCCGCAAACTCCAGCAGATTGAGCAGCACGGAGCCCAAGTAGGAGAGCTTTTTGTTCTGCGCCGCGTAGTCAAAGAGGAACGGAACGCATCCCACCGCGCCCATGACAGGCGGCACGGCAAACGACCGGAAGTCGAATTTTTCATACCAGAAGAACAAAGCGCCCGCCGCCAGCATACCGAGATTGATAAACGTGACGATCATGAAATAATACGGCACCACTTTTTTGACAAAAAAATCCTTACATTTCATTGATCTTACCTCCCAGCAGGATCTCCTTCAGCGGCTTGACGTACTGTCGGGAAATCAGTACCTGTTCGCCGTTGGTCATCTCCGCGATGAGTCTGCGGCTGAGTTCCGGTCGGATGCTGCTGACCTTGCTCAGATGCAGCAGCACCGATTTGGAAACACGCACAAATCCCTTTTCCGCCAGCCGTTCCTCATATTCATACAGCCGCCCCCGCACCTGCGCCACGTCTTTTTCAAGGTAGGCAAACACCTTTTCATCGACGGCCTCAAAATAAAGGATGTCTTTCAGCGGCAGATTGACGGTTGCGCCGTCCACCACGCCGACAACGCTGTCTCCGACGCTTTCGGCATAGACGCGCAGATTTTCGATTTCCTGCGTGACCTCCACGCATTCAATGGTTACCTGCTCCTGCGAGCGTTCCCCGACATTCTGAATCACCGTTTTCGTGGCGGATTCCTCCTCTCCGTTTCATAGCGGATGGATTTATGAAGCCCTCCGCATTAATACTCACTCTTGATAGAGGGTGTGCGTCTGCCGTCTTCTTTGAGATAGCAGTCGAACCATTCGCGCACCGACGAATTGACGATTTCGATGCATTCGCGGCTGTCGCGTTCGCCTGTGCCGAGCATATTGGAAAGAGCAGGTGAGAAGAGGGGCAGATCGGTGAAATTCATGTGGGCCGTACCTTTAATCACGACGTTCTTGCCGATTTTGGCGTTGTCCATCACGTCATGATTGACATAACCGGGGACATTCGCCTTGCCGTGAATTTCCGACATCATGTTCAGAATCGGCTTGGGGTATTCTTCGTCGCCGTAGGTTTCCTTGCCGTTGCTCACGCCGTTGTATTCTCCGAGGAAGGTACCGTCCAGCACGACGACCGCGTCGATTTCCTCGCGCTGTCTGCCCATCGCCTCAGCGGTCGCGCCGCCCATGGAATGGCCGAAATAACCGATGTGATCGAGGTCGAGCTTTTTGAAAAATTCGTCGGAACCGTCAGCGGCTTCTTTGATAATGGTATCCAACACAAAATTGGCGTCGCCCAGACGGACATTCATCCATTCTTTTTCGACAGCGTACTTCTTGTCCGCTTCATCGTCCATCTTGCCGTTGCTCAGATCCACCGCGTCCTGGATAAACCGGGAATTGACGATTTTGGTCGTACCGTCGGCTTCTTCGGTGAAGAAGGCATGATAGGTGTGGCTGATGCTGCAAACGACATAGCCGTTGGAAACCAGTTCCGCATAGGAAGAGTAGTTGGATTTTTCAAAACCGAACGCGCCATGGGAGAAGATTACCAGCGGGCATTTGCCTTCCGCTTCGTCGGTATAATAGAAGGTCACCGTCACATTTCGCTTGTCACCCGATTCGTCCAGCGTTTCGACACGGCTTTCGTCGGTCCAGGTGTACACCTTGCTCTCGATCGTCTTGTAAGCGCCGGATGTGGCAGGCTCACGGTAGGGCGGGAAAATCATGAGCGGAATCATGACAAAGAGCCAGAGGAACGACTTGAGAAGCGCCCTGCCGATCACCTTGCCCTTTTTAAAGGGTGCATCGTCTTTTTTACGCAGGTATTTCACCAGACCGAACCCGCCGAAAAGAACCAGTCCCGCCATGTAAACCAGCGAGAAGAACCATTGAAAATCCATGCTGCGGGGCGCGAGAAGATAATACAAAGCAATCGCCGCCGCCTGCACCAGGCAGAGAATCCGCGCTTCGAGACGCGCTCTCTTTTTCCTGACAAAGCAATAAACCGCCAGACCGATTTCACACAGCGTCATGAGAATCCAGAACAAAGTAACCATTGTGATACCTCCAAAATGTTTTCACTGAATTGTTTTTTTTCCGAACCGCGTTTCGATGGTTTTATTATAGCAGTTATTTTTTTAATTGCAATCCCCTCGCGGATAACCGGACATTTTCGCGGACAAGTGGGCGATTTTTTGTCTGAACCGCAGAGAAAGCAAGTTTTTTCCCTTCAATCACTTGACATTTGCCGCGAATGTGGTTATACTGTTTAGCACATTAGTATTTCCAAACAGAACTACTGTTGTGCGGGAGGGATGACGCCACGGAACAAACCGACAAGCTGACACTCTTTGGCCTTACGCGGCAGGAGGCGGCGATTTATCGCTTTCTCTGCACCGAACACATGCCGCAGACGGGTTACGAAATCGCCAAACAGACCGGCATTTCGCGCTCCAATGTCTACGCGGCGGTCAGTGCACTCACCGAAAAAGGAGCCGCGTATATGCTCGAAGGTTCGCCCGCCCGTTATTGCGCCGTGGCGCCGCGCGACTTCTGCGTGGGATACATCCGCCGCCTGAGCGACGTAGCGGAGGAAATCGAGCGTGAGCTTCCCGCCGCTCCCCCGCAGACGGACGGCTACATCACGGTCAGCGGCCGCCGCCGCATTGTGGAAACCGCACGCCGTATGCTTGGCACTGTTAAAGGACGGGTCTATATTGCGGCGGACGGGGATTTTATGGCCGATATCCGAAACGAACTGGCATCGCTGCTTTCACAGCATATCAAGGTGGTGCTCATCACCCCCGCTTCGGAAAGCTGTCCCGACGGCGCGACGGTGCTGACCGCCGACTGCGGCAGAGGACAGCTCCGCATGATCGCGGACGGCGCGTGCGTGCTGACGGGCGACGTCAGCCGCGACGACACGCCCTGCTCCTGTCTGCTCAGCAGCAAGGCGCATCTGGTTAATTTAGTAAAGGAATCGCTGAAACATCAGATCGCTCTGATTCAGTTCGGTGAAAATAATGCATATTGAGGAAGGAATAATCTATGAAGAAAACACCGTTTGTCACACTGGAACAGCTCAAGGACATTGAAAAGACCTACCCCACCCCCTACCACATCTATGATGAAAAGGGCATCCGCGAAAACGCCCGCCGTCTCAACGAGGCGTTCGCGTGGAACAAGGGCTTCAAGGAATATTTCGCTGTCAAGGCCACCCCCAATCCCTACATCATGCAGATTCTCAAAGAAGAAGGATGCGGATCCGACTGTTCCTCCTACACCGAACTGCTGCTTGCGGAGAGTGTCGGCAACACAGGCAGCGACATCATGTTCTCCTCCAACTGCACGCCGCCCGAGGATTTCGAGCTGGCGCTGAAACTCGGCGCGATCATCAATCTTGACGACATCACCCACATTGATTTTCTGGAAAAGATCACAGGCGAAGGGAATCTGCCCGACACCATCTGCTGCCGCTACAATCCCGGCGGATATTTCGCGCTCGGCACCGACATCATGGACAACCCCGGCGACGCGAAATACGGCATGACCCACGAACAGATCATCGAGGCATACAGAATTCTCATGAGCAAAGGTGTGAAGCACTTCGGCATTCACAGTTTCCTTGCCAGCAACACCGTTTCCAACGCCTATTATCCTGAACTCGCCCGCCAGCTCTTTGCGCTGGCGGTGGAACTCAAGGAAAAAACCGGCGCGTCCATTGAATTCATTAACCTCTCCGGCGGCATAGGCACCCCCTACAGTCCCAACCAGACTCCCAATGACATTGCCATCATCGGCAAAGGGGTACACAGACAGTACAATGAAATTCTTGTTCCGGCGGGTATCGAAGCCGCCATCTTCACGGAACTCGGACGCTATATGCTGGCTCCCTACGGTCATCTCGTCACCAAGGCGGTACACCGCAAGGAAACCTACAAGCACTACATCGGCGTGGATGCCTGCGCCTGCAATCTCATGCGTCCCGCGATGTACGGCGCTTATCACCACATCACCGTGATGGGCAAGGACGAGGACGGCGAAAAGATGGTCTACGACGTCACCGGCTCGCTCTGCGAGAACAACGACAAATTCGCCATCGACCGGGAACTGCCGATCATTGATATCGGAGATTTTCTGGTGATTCACGACACGGGAGCGCACGGCTTCTCTATGGGCTACAATTACAACGGCAAGCTGCGCTCGGCTGAGCTGCTGCTGCAAGAGGACGGCACCGTCAAGATGATTCGCCGCGCCGAAACCCCCGCCGATTATTTTGCCACCTTTGATTTTGAGGGCGCCACCATCAAAGTCAAGGACTCGGACGAGTAATCGCAGAATACAAGCCGCAAAATCACACACAGAAAAAATCGCCTGTCAGCTCCTTCAAAAGAGTTGACAGGCGATTGCTTTTAGCCATTCTGTTGTGGCACGTCCCGGTATCGGCTGGATTTATGCTTGTCCGTCAGCCTGCGATTCACTGACACAATTCTCTGCCGGATGATAGGTTGACACCACTTTCATCACCCTGTCCCGGATGTCTTTCTTGTTGTCGTATGCCGCGTTCATCAGTTCGTCCAGTTCAAATAAAAATTCGTCGGTATTGAAAGGAATGGGAGAACCGATAAAAATCAATTCATTATCGGTCTTTTTCAAGCCCTCCTCCGCCATCAGCTTTTCTTCATACAGTTTTTCGCCTGGACGCAGACCGGTATATTCGATCTTGATATCCACATCCGGTTTGAATCCGGCCTGCTTGATAAGGTTTCTGGCCAAGGTATCTATTTTGACCGGACTGCCCATATCAAGCACGAAAATCTCACCGCCGTGGGCATAGGCGCCCGCGAGCAAAACCAGACTCACTGCTTCGGAAATCGTCATAAAATATCGGATGATATCCGGATGCGTTACCGTTACCGGCAAGCCTCTCTCAATCTGCTTCTTAAAAACGGGAATCACCGAACCGTTGCTTCCCAGCACATTGCCGAAGCGAACCGCGACAAATTCGGTTTTGATATTCTTGAATACATTCCCCGTGCCGTCCTTATCGGCATTTTCCCATCCCTCATGGGTAAACAACTGTACAATCTGATCGGCCTCACCCGCTTTAATCTTGGCGTCGAAGGTCTGGATGATCATCTCACAGAGACGTTTACTGGCGCCCATGATATTGGTAGGATTGACCGCCTTGTCGGTAGAAATCAAAACGAAGCGTTCGCAGCCGTTTACCATAGCCGCATAGGCTGTTTTATATGTACTGATGGCGTTATTTTTAATCGCCTCGCAAGGACTGTCCTCCATGAGGGGAACATGTTTATGAGCTGCCGCGTGATACACAATTTCCGGACGATAATCATGAAACACCTGATACATCCGGCGACTGTCACGCACAGAACCTATCAGAACATGCAGATCCAATTCCGGATATTTTTCCTTTAATTCCAGTTGGATTTCATAGGCATTGTTTTCATAAACATCAAAAATAATAAGACATTTCGGACTATGGGCCGCAATCTGTCTGCACAGTTCGCTGCCTATAGAACCGCCGCCTCCGGTAACAAGCACCGTCTTGCCATTGAGGAAATCAAAGACTTCTTTCATATCCGTCTTGATTTGTTCACGTCCCAACAAATCTTCCACAGATACTTTCTTCATGGCGCTCGCTGAAATCTGCCCTAACACAAACTGATACATTCCGGGCAATTGTTTTAATTCACAATCTGTTTCATTGCAGATATTGAGGATATCTCGTTTATCCTGCGCAGATGCACTTGGAATGGCAAGATAAATCTTATTGACCTGATATTTTTCGACACTGCTTAGAATATCCTCTCTTCCCCCGACAATCGGGACATCCTCAATGTATCTTGTCCATCTGTTAGGATTATCGTCAATAATGCACACAACCTTATCATTTGATTCTCCTGATGCAATAATGTCTCTGAGAATCATCTGCCCCGCAGCACCTGCACCAATCAGCATAACCCTGCCGCCTGCCTCATTGTTTCGTTGATACCTGGCCTTGAAAAGCAAGTAAAAACGATAGGAAAAACGCGCAATGATTAAAAACATAAACTGAAAAGCCGCGCCCCAGCAGTAATAAGTCAGCGGCATTCTTACATGCAGCAAAACCGTGACAACGGCATATAAAAAGGACGTCATCACAGAGGATTGCAGTGTTTTCACCAATTCTGTATAGCTGGCAAAACGCCATACACTTTTGTACAGCTTAAAAAGCCAAAAAACCATCACACAAACAAGTGCGTAAAGCGTAATGGAATATTCATAGGATCTCAGATAATAGACAGGAATCTGAGAAAAGGAAAAATCAAATCTTCCCCATAATGCAAAAAAGTATGCGGCATGTATGGCAACAATATCATACAGCACAAGTAAAACAAATATAAACTGCCAGTGCTGAAAAATCGGTTTTCTTTGCTTCTTCTGTGAATTAATCAATTTTTCATCAACCTTTATCTTCAATTATTGTCCTTCCACATTCAGCTAAGTGTTTGAGTGGAGAACCCTCCGCCCAGTACTCTACCATTCAATATGGATGTATAAGTACTAAAGCAATCCAAACAAATCAAAAGAAATGCAAAGTGTCATCAACACAAAACAGCCACGCTGCTTCGGCTGGCGGCTGATCTCGGGCGAAATTTCTCGCCATCATCCGGCTTTTCAGCGGACACTTATCTTTGTCTTTTTATTTGTCTGGACTGCTGTCACTTATTTATAAAAATGTGATTGATTACTTCACCATACACATTTTGGAGCGTCTTTAGCATACAATCGCTCCAGAGTCTCAGAATCCGCCATACCTGTTTGCGGCAACCCTGCATTTTTTTGGAACAACTTCAACCGCTTTTGGGTAAATTCTCCGTAATAGCCCGTACAGCTATCTTTATCCATATATTGCAGCTTATGTAAGCGCTCTTGCATGTTCTTCACTTCTTCACTGCGTTCGCCCATTTTTAAAGCCCGGTATCGACTTTGCACCGTGGTGGCAGCGGTCGTTGGTTGCGCAATAGTTTCGCTACTTTCCGTGGCACTCGAAACCGTTGTTGACGCAGCGGTCATAGTATCATCGGCATCACGGGCCTCCGATACGACTCCGATTCCGGAAGAAGACACTGTCTCACTCTCATCTTTTGTCCTGTCGGTGTTCTTCTGATGCACATGAAGCATTACAAAAACTGACGCCAAGATCGCGAGAAGAAAAAACGATAAAACTGCTGCGATTATCTTTATCCCATGTTGATTTCTTTGATGATTTCCTGTATTTCCATTGGGAGGCTCCGACAGATTGTCCAAAGAATGCTTTGAAATATCATCATAAGGCATTTCTTCCTCATCCTGTAAGGAATCTGTCAGCTTATCAAAATCAGTGGATGAAAGATCATCTAACAGCGTTTGTAAAGACGAAAGATCATTTGATGTGCTTTCAGAATCTTCGGCAGCTTTCTCCGCCGGTTCTTCGGCAGCTCCCTCCGCCATATCTTCGACTTCTTCCTCCGCCGGTTCTTCGGCAGCTTTCTCCGCCGGTTCTTCGGCAGCTCCCTCCGCCATATCTTCGACTTCTTCCTCCGCCGGTTCTTCGGCAGCTTCCTCCGCCATATCTTCGGCAGCTTCCTCTCTCACATCTCCGACTGCTTCCTCCGCCGGTTCTTCGGCAGCTTCCTCCGCCATATCTTCGGCAGCTTCCTCTGTCAGTTCTTCGACTGCTTCCTCTGTCAGTTCTTCGACTGCTTCCTCCGTCGGTTCTTCGGCAGCTCCCTCCGCCATATCTTCGGCTGCGATCATTGCATCATTCGCGACGGTGTTTTCCCCCGTTTCGGACACCTCATTGGTAATGGCAGCCCCAGAATCTATATCATTGGATTCTTCCTGATCTGTCGGCACATCATTTGACGCATCAACTGATTGCTGCAAGCTGTTTTCTTCGCTGACATTTTTTATCTTTTCTTGTCTTTTCAGTTGAACCGATTTCGAGTGAAGATGGTTGTCAGTTTTGTCAACTGAAAACGGAGCATTATCCCCCATTTCAGAAGCCAGTCTTTCATTTTTTCTTCTGCGAAATGTTTCCAGATAAACCGAACTCATCGAAACATCGTCGCGGTGCCCTTCTCTGCCCAATGGATAACCTCCCTCTCAAAATCTGTTATTCGTGGGTTTCTTCTGCTTTAAAAGCATTGAAAAATTGATTAAGCATTACTCTGCTTTTTTTCTCCATAGCCGTAACCATAACCGTAGCCTTTTTTGCCATATCCATAACCGTCGTTTTCAGAATCCACGTCGGTAAGAACAAATCCAATAATTTCAGCATTGGCCATTTGGATCGAATTGATTGCCTTATCCAAATCATTAAAGGTGGTTTTATTCTCTCTTGCCACCAGAATCAATCCCGCTGCCACAGACGCCATTGCCAAAGAGTCAGAAACCACATTGATGGGGGATGTATCCACAATGACGAAATCATAAGCCAACGCCTGCTGCCTCAGAAACTCCACCATATAACTGGATCCCAATAATTCGGAAGGTCTTGGGGTCGCAGGGCCGGAAGAAAGAAAATCCACTCCCGGAGCAATATCATATACCACCGCATCTTCAAATTCTTCAAATCCCATCAGCACTTTGGAAAGTCCATTCTGATTGGAGACTTTAAAATAGCGGTAAATGGACGCATTGCGCAAA
The DNA here is from genome assembly GCA_946182865.1 of uncultured Clostridia bacterium. GTDB lineage: Bacteria > Bacillota > Clostridia > Oscillospirales > Acutalibacteraceae > RUG762. Next base: position 13,938 of record CAMHAV010000024.1, on the reverse strand, counting down.
TCTCCGTCAATAAGAAGCACCTTGGCGCCGATCTGAGCCATGGATATCGCCATATTAATGGATGTGGTTGTTTTCAGATCATTGGCATTGGGGCTTGTTACCAGAATAATGCCGTTTTTCATATTGGTCAATGAAAAGAGAATATTGGAACGAATCACATTGTAGGCTTCTCTGATAGGAAATGGCGTGTTCTCATTCAGGACAGTGGCCATTGTCATGATCTTTTCATTTTCCGGATTCTTTGTCTTCAATTTCTGACTTTTTTTAACGTCCTTTCTGGAAATTCCCAGCGCTTTGGCAAATTGAAAGAAATCCGGAACCGTTCCCAACACAGGGATGGAATAGCGTTCACTCAACTCCTTCTCATCATTGATATTGTTGTTGGTCAGCATAGTCAGCACACAAACGGCCATCATGAGCACCAACCCCAAAAAAGCACCGATAGCTGTAAACTTCGGAACACTTGGATAGCTGGGACTGCTCGGATATTTCGGATTGCTGATAACTTTCACAGAGCCTGCACCCACAATTTCGTCCAAAGCTTTGGATGCTGTATCTTTATAGGCGTCACAAATATCCTTTGTTAATTGCGGGTCTTCCGTTTCCACCTGAATTCGCAGCACTTCCGTGTTTTGGACAGAGGTAAAACTGGTTACGTTCAATAAATTATCTCCGATGAGATCTGTATTCACTTTACTCAACACTTCATCCGTCACTGTGCTGGACTGAAGGATGACCATGTAGGTATTTACCAACTTCTGTGCCGCGTTGAGGTCATTATATTCAACCGCCTCAGTTTCTAATTTCGTATTGTTGGTAATATAAAGATCCACAAATGACGAATATCTGGGATGAATCAAATAGGACGAAACAAGCCACCCCAGCGTTCCTCCGATCAGCATCCCAACAATTAAAATGCGAATGCGCTTCTTGAAATAGAGCAACAAGTCAATAGGGTCAATCTCCTGATAATTTGACTTTTCCTTTGATGAATTACTGAATTTTGTCATATTATATTCCCTTCACACTTATTCGCCATAGATAAAATCACGGAGGATTTTACTGTTGGCTTTAAAATCCACATTTCCTAAGCCTTTGTAAGTTCCTTTTTTCGGAATCGTCATCTGAGATAAATCACCGTTGACATAATCCGACAAATGAAATAAAAGATCTGCAAACTCCATAGACGTTAAATTCGTTTGCACATATGGCAGACAGTCATTGGCGATCGTATTGAGTTCACCCACAGACTTGCCTTTCAAATTGTTTTTTATACTGCCGATTACATTGCGCTGACGCTCAATTCTGTGCCAATCACTGTCGATGCTTCTGAGTCGGGAATACTCAAGCGCGACTTTACCGTCGAGGTGGTTAACGCCTTCTTTCAATTCCTTTTTAGGAAAGAGAGCGCGTAATGCTCTTGCTTCCTCTTTCGTCAGCGTTACATCTACGCCTCCCACCTCATTGACCAATTTTTGAAAAACGGCAAAATTGACACGTACATACCGATCAACATTCAAATTAAAATGCGTGCGAACTGTCTTCATCACCAATTTAGCCCCGCCATAATGAAAGGTATGCGTCAGAATATCGTCCTGCCGGCCGGGAATCTTCACCAACATTCCCCGCTCCAGTGACACCAGCTTAACCGCGTTTGTTTTTTTGTTGAGCGACAGTAACATAATAGAGTCGGCTCGGGCATATTTGTCAAACTTTCGGGTACGCTCATCCGTACCGATTAAAAGAATGTTCACGACATCTTTCTGAGAATAAACATCTTCCTCCGGCAATTCCACCGTCCCGTCGGGAATCTCTTTCAAATCCTCATCCGTCAAGGACACAACATGGCTATAGTCGTCTTTTTTTTCATCTACTGCCACAAGAGAGTAGTAATGATAAAAAACGCCTGCTACTGTTCCGAAAATCAGCAGCAACAGCAACAAACACGCCACTATAATAACAGCAGCCGTTTTTTTTACTTTACGACAAATCTTCTTTTCACATTGATTTTCGCCGGAAAGACCCGACTTGCATACAGTCGGGAGGCTTTTTTCCTCTTTAATTGGCACATTGTTATTCACTTCATCCGCCACCTCTCAGAACGCAATCTAAACAAAACACACTCCATTTTAAGATGAAAATGTCACAATCATTCATCACTTTATGACGCCGTAACAATGATTAAAAAAAAGCGGATACGCCTGCTCAGAAAGACAGCTATAAACAGACGATCTTACTTAAACTGTTCGTATTATAACATAGGCAAAATGAAAAATCAATACATTTCACTGCTTAAAATCATCAATACAGAATATTTTTTTCATTAAAAATTCCTAGTTTTTTCAACGATACGACTATCTGATCTTTGGCTATAATCAGACATTCTTTAAACTTACTTTGCGCCTTGCACGGTTACTGTATTTTTCTCTTTGTTCCTTTTGACACCTGAAAACAAATCCAGATACGAAAAGTTAATGGATACATTATGATTCAAGGGAGGTTATCATATTATCAGACAAAAGGAATTATCTCTGTCATTTTGCTTGCTTTTATGGAGGGAGTGTGTTATCATACATGCAAGCCCATTTTATATAGAAAGAGAACGGAGTGACCAACATGCTGACACTTGAAAAAGCAAAAGAACTTCACGATTCACAGGTGACCGAGGATCATCTCATTCTGCACGCCAAAAACGTCATGTACGCGATGGGCACCATGGCGGAACATTTCGGAGAGGACCGCGAGCACTGGATGGCGGTCGGCTATCTGCACGACTACGACTATGAAAACACCCCGACGAACACCTCATGCATACGCAGCAGCCGCTGCTCGAAGCAAGCGTTCCCGCCGAGGACGTGCGCGCCATCATGAGCCACGGCTGGGGCATCTGCACCGATGTGCAGCCCCAAACCAATATGGAAAAAAGCCTTTTCACGGTGGATGAACTGACCGGTATCATTCAGGCCTGCGCCCGTATGCGCCCCCACGGCATCACCGATCTGGAGGTGAAAAGCTTTATGAAGAAGTTCAAGGACAAAAAATTCGCCGCCAAATGCGACCGGGAGATCATTCGGAAAGGCTGCGAGCTGCTGGGTATGACGGTAAATGACGTGGCGCAGATCTGCATTGACGGCATGAAGCCTTACGCCGCGGAGATCGGTCTTCTTGGCACCGAACAGGCATAACGAGGGAGGCTGCAAAATGTTCAATCATCATGATATCACAAGAGACGCCTGTATGCTCCACGGCCCGCTGGCTCTGCACGGCTACGACTGGTGGTGGCATTCCTTTACGGCGCAGGACGACGAAACGGGAGAGGACAAGCCGTTTTTCATCGAGTTTTTTGTCTGCAATCCCGCCATTGCCGAGGACGAGCCGATTCTGGGGCAGTTGCCGGAAAATCAAAAGGCCGGAAAAAGGCCGTCCTATCTGATGGTGAAAGCCGGCACATGGGGCGAAGACCATTGTCAGCTCCACCGCTTTTTCGCGTGGAAGGACGTGACCATGCACAAGGACGCGCCCTACCGCATCGAGGCAGCGGACTGTCTGGCCTGTGAAACCGCGTTAAAGGGAAGCATCTCTGTTTCATCCGAAGAAGCCGAGGCACATCCGGAATGGATGTGCGACGCGGGCGAGCTGTCGTGGCACCTGACCGTTGACAAACAAATCGCTTTCAATGTCGGCTACGGAGCGAGCAAACCGCTTCGTGGCGCGGAGGCTTTTGCCATGTACTGGCACGCCGAGGGCATGAAGAGCGCCTACAGCGGAACCGTTACCTATAATGGCAGAACCTATACTGTCCGGCAGGAAACCAGCTACGGCTACGCCGACAAAAACTGGGGCCGCGATTTTACAAGTCCGTGGGTCTGGCTCTCCTCCAACTGCCTTGTCAGCAAAAAGACAGGACAACCCCTTGCCAACAGCGTTTTTGATATCGGCGGCGGACGGCCGAAGGTGTATTTTGTCCCGCTCGACCGACGGCTGCTCGGCGTATTTTATTACGAAGGCAAGGAGTATGACTTCAATTTTTCCAAGCTGCACCTGCACGTCAAGACAGAATTCGCCTTTGAGGAGCAGGAGGATGTCGTTCACTGGACCGTCCGTCAGGAAAACACGCACGCGGTCATGGAAACCGAGATATTCTGCCGCAAGAAAGACATGCTGCTGGTCAACTACGAAGCGCCGGACGGAAGCAAGAAGCACAACCGTCTTTGGAACGGCGGCAACGGCTGGGGCACCGTCAAGCTGTACGAAAAAGAAAAAAACAGCCTGACGCTGGTGGACGAAATCGAGGCCACCCACGTAGGCTGTGAATATGGGGAATACGACGAATAATTAGGAACCGTGAACAGTTCCTTACATGTCCACCCGCTCAAAACGCTTCATGGCAACTTTGCAGGAAAGCAGGGTGGCGATGAGGTAGATCACGGCGGCCGCGCCGAGAATGCCCCACATCACGGGGTCGGTCAGGGAGGCGGGCGCGTTGAGGAAGGTCAGTCCGGGAATGTGGTGGAGCACCTCTGCCGCACCGACCATCACAAACGACATGATGATAAACAGGACAAAGGGCTTGCCGAATTTGTAGGCGGTTTTGAAGAATCCCCCGAGGAACACAACATTGAACGCCGCAAAAACCAACAGCATATAGGCGAGAAACGCCTGATTGGCATTCATCATGGGATTGGTCGCATAGGGAACCGCGTCGGGCAGCAGAAGCATGCGCAGCAGCGTCGTCACCGCCGCGATAACAAAGCCAAGCATCTGAATCAGCGCGGTAAAGGCGTACTTGGCCTTGACCGCGTCGGTCTTGCGGACAGGCAGCAGCACCGTGTAGAGAATATCGTTGTTTTCGCGGCCGCTCTGGAACGACTGGAACACGCCGAAGCAGATGAAGAAAGCGCACACCAGAATCGGATAGCCGGGAATCAGCGCCATCAGTGCAAACACGAGAAAGAGCCATGCCAGCGGAGAAGCCGCGAGTTTGATTTCTTTATTGAGCAAGTTTTTCATGGAAATTCTCCTTTTCATAATGCAGCATAATTTCTTCAAGGTTTTCCCCAACACCCTGCGCGCGGTTCTGCTCGATATAGTCGTGCATCGAGCCGGAAAATTGCAGCTTGCCCTTGCGGATGTAGGTAATGCTGTCGGCGCATTTGTCGAGGTCAGACGTGATATGCGTGGAAAAGAGAATCGCCACGCCGCGTTCCGCCAGCGCCTTGAAGACATCCAGCAGTTCGTCGCGGGAAACCGGATCGAGGCCGCTGGTGGGTTCGTCGAGAATGAGCAGCTTCGCGCCGTGTGACAGGGACATCACAAGGTTGAGCTTGACTTTCATGCCCTCGGAAAGCTCCGACGGCGTTTTATCCTCGTCCAGTTCAAAGAGTTCCATATATTTCTGATAGGCCGCGTCATCCCACTGCGAATAGAATGTTTTGGTGACCTGCACGATCTGGCGGATCTTCTTCTTTTTATAGTAATCCACCGCGCCGCCCGCGTAGCCGATCTGCTGTTTAATGGTTTCCTCCTGCGCGGCGAGATCCATGCCGAAATAGGTAATTTCGCCCGACGTCGTATGAATGAGGTTGAGAATGGACTTGATGGTGGTGGTCTTGCCCGCGCCGTTTCTTCCGATCAGTCCCATGATCGTGCCTTCCTCAATGGAGAAAGAAACGTCCTCCAGTGTGAATTTAGGATACTCTTTGGTCAGATGTTTAACAGATAATACCGTGCTCATGTGATTCACCGTTCCTTTCGTTTATGATTCTACCTGTCAAAGGTTTAGAAAAGGTTAAGAATTGGTAGTTTTAGTTGAAAGTTGACTGCCCGATGCCTCCCGAAAACGGAAGGTTGGCCTGCCGATAGAAAATAAACAATAAGCCTATGGGTACACTCTGTCAGACCGAATGTACCCATAGGCTTTCCTACTGCTCTCCGATGATTATTTTGTTAAAGCCTTTCCAGAATTTCAAAAATCTTCTCCCTTCGGGCCAGTCCGGGCGAAAAAGCCGTCGCGTTGCCGCAGGCCGCGCCCAGCCTCAGCGCGTAACCGCAATCGCCGGTCTGCTCAAAGCCCGCGATAAAGCCCGCTACCATGGAATCGCCGGAACCGACCGTGTTCAGCACTCTTTCTTTCACCACGCCGGCATGATAGACATCGCCGTCCTCCGCGAAAAGCACCGCGCCGTCGCCGCCAAGCGAAACAATGACATTCCTCGCGCCTCGCGCCATCAGTTCCCTTGCGCAGGGTTCGATCTCCCTGTCCGTCACCTCTCTGCCGAAAATCTCCGACAGTTCCTGCCGGTTCGGCTTGATGAGGAAAGGGCGGAACGCAAGGCAGCCCAGCAGCAGTTGTTTGGTTGCATCCACCACGACGCGGACGTCCGGCCACGGAATGCGCCGGAGAATCCTCTCATACGCGTCCGCCGAAACGGTGTTGGGAATGCTTCCCGCCAGCACGACGGTATCGCCTGCCCTGACCTCGTCGATCTTTCGCAACAGGCGTTCAAAATCATCCTCGCCGATGTGCGGGCCCTGCCCGTTGATCTCGCTTTCCGTTTCTGCCTTGATCTTGATGTTGATACGGGAAACACCGTCTTGCAGCCGGATGAAATCCGAGCGGATGCCCATCTCTGTCAGTCCCTTTTCGATTGCCTCCCCGGTGAATCCTGCCGTGAAGCCTATCGCCGTGCTGGGAAGCCCCAGTTCGGCAAGAATGCAGGAAACATTGATGCCCTTGCCTCCGATGTAATATTCCTCGCCCGTCGTGCGATTCGTAATGCCGCTCACAAATTCGTCAAGCCGCACCACGTAGTCGATGGAGGGATTCAGCGTCAGAGTGTAGATCATAGTGTCACCTCATTTTTTCATCTTGGCAAAATGCATGGGACAGACCTTTATACAAATTGGGCGCTATATCCAATCAATCCCCGTTTTCCTCATTGAAACCGGAGGATGACAGCTTGAATTTCAATTCCACAGGATTATGGTCGCTGTACAAAAACTGATTGTCAATCACGTCCATAAAGGTAGGCTCCACATTGTCCGACACAATAAACCCGTCCACAATCACAGTAAAGCAGTCGGTGCCGTAGGGCTTGTCGCAATTGCGGCAGGAGGGAATCGTGACGCCGCTGTGATAGTCCGTGAGCTTTTCAAAATGCGCCGGAATCATCTGATCGGGGAACTCCGCCGCCCAGGCGTATGCTTCGGGAACTTCCTCATTGAAAATCTCTTTGGAATTGCCTAGGAAATCATGATTGAAATCGCCGCCGCAAATGACATAGTTCCCTTTCTCATACTCTTCCTGCATATCCCCGAACAGCTTCTGAATCTGCTGCGCCTGCAAATCGCCGCTGGTACCATAGGCGGACAGATGCACGTTGAAAGCCACCAGTTCTTTCCCGTTTTCTACAGCAATACGATTGACAGAATAACAGCGGTCAAGGTCGATCAGTCTGGACAGGCTGTCCGAAACCGGCAGACTGCGCCGCATAGCGGAAGAAATCTGTGCGTTGCTCAGCGTCAGAAGCCCCGAATGGGAAGCCCCATGCGGCTGAAGAGGCGGATAAAAGAGAAAAGCGGAATGATAATTGACCGCCAAGGCAGAGGACATACCGTTGAAAGCATCCCGAAACATCTTGACCTCATCCACATGATAGGTGCGGGTAGAGTCAGAATCCACCTCCTGAAGCAGGGAAATATCGCATTGATATTTCTTTAAAAGCGCAATATCTCCGTTGATGCAGTCGATCACGCTTTCTTTGGAAGCCGCCCATGACTGCGTGCCGCCGTCCATAAAGAACGTAAAATCAGGCGTATAAGCGCCGAAGCCGATATTATAGGTGACGGCGGTGTATTCCGTATTCAGCTTGAGGGTTTCCGTCTTAGCTGTTCCGATAACCTCCAACGGCTGGTTGTCGTCAATGCGGTCATAGCTGAGTATGACATAGGCCACATAGCCCGCTACAATCAGCAGCATTACCGCAGCAATTCCCAGCACGGTCATTCCGATTCGCTTTCCGATATTCTTTTTTCCGCTTGTTTTGTTTGTTTCGTTCATGGCCGCCGCTCCTTTTCAGTCTTTGATTTTATCTTATCACAACTTCTTCCTAATTGCAACAGGCAACAGAAAAAAACATGGAAATCAAAGCAAATCACTCTCCTGTATGGATGTGTGTGTGTGTACTGTGAAAATTTCCACCCTTACATCCATGGCAAAGCTGAATCAATAAAATCAAACGGGAGCGTGGCACAAGTTTTTTAATGTTCCCTGTGCAACAGCCCCGTTTTTGATTTTAGCCGAAAATCAGTGTGAATCTGCATTAATCTCTGCGGAACAGGTCGCGTGTGTAGACCTTATCCTCCACATCATCCAATATGCTGTCGTAACGATTGGCAATGATGGCGTCTGCCATCTTTTTGAATTGATTGATATCATTGACCACCAACGAGCCGAAAAAAGTCGCTCCGTCTTCGAGCGTCGGTTCATAAATAATAACCGTCGCCCCTTTTGCCTTAATACGCTTCATCACGCCTTGAATAGAGCTTTGGCGGAAGTTGTCACTGTTGGATTTCATCGTCAGTCTAAACACGCCTACTGTCAGCGGACGCTCTTTTTCGGCGTTCCACATAGAATTGGCAGAATAGTATCCCGCACGCTCCAGCACGCGGTCGGCAATGAAATCCTTACGGGTACGGTTGGATTCTACAATGGCTTCAATCAGATTTTCAGGCACATCCGCATAATTGGCCAAAAGCTGCTTGGTATCTTTCGGCAGACAGTAGCCTCCATAACCAAAGGAAGGATTGTTGTAATGGCTGCCGATACGCGGATCAAGGCATACGCCGTTGATGATGGCCTGCGTATCCAGCCCCTTCATCTCCGCATAGGTATCAAGTTCGTTGAAATAGGACACACGCAGCGCAAGATAGGTATTGGCAAACAGCTTGACTGCCTCTGCTTCCGTAAAGCCCATAAAAAGAACATCAATATTCTCCTTGATCGCACCCTCCTGGAGCAGATCGGCAAAACTTTGTGCCGCTTCATTTAATCTATCCGAACCGTCTGTGCTGACAATAATACGGGAAGGATAAAGATTGTCATAGAGAGCCTTGGATTCCCGCAAAAATTCGGGACTGAAAATGATGTTCTCACTGCCGAATTTCTCTCTGACCGACTTGGTATAGCCAACCGGAATGGTAGACTTAATAATCATGACGGCATTGGGATTGACCTTCATTACCAATTGGATGACAGCTTCCACGGCGCTTGTGTCAAAATAATTTTTCTTGCTGTCATAATTGGTAGGCGCCGCAATCACCACAAATTCGGCCTCTTTGTAGGCCTCTTCCCCATCCGTGGTCGCGGTCAGGTCAAGTTCCTTTTCGGCCAGGTACTTCTCTATGTAGTCGTCCTGAATGGGCGATTTTTTATTATTGATAAGTTCTACCTTTTCGGGAATGATATCAACAGCCGTAACATGATTGTGCTGCGCCAGAAGGACGGCCAGCGAAAGACCGACATAGCCTGTCCCCGCCACTGCTATTTTTTTGTTCATTCTCAATCTCTCCTTCTTTTCAGTTAAACCTGATAATATTCCTTATACCATTCGGCAAAAGCTCTCAAGCCTTCCCTGATGCCGATTCTCGGCGTAAATCCGTAATCGCGCTCCAATGCGGTACTGTCCGCATATGTCACCGGAACATCGCCCGGCTGCATCCCAACCAATTGACGGTGCGCTTCAAAATCGTAATCCTGCGGCAGAACGCCTGCTCTGACAAGTTCCTCCTGCAATGTCTGAATATAATCGAGCAGGTTTTCCGGCTGACCGCCGCCAATGTTGTAAACGGCATAAGGCGGAACCGGAAGACCGTCATCCCCTTTGAGCTTTTCAGGAGCACCCTGCATCACGCGGATCACACCCTCCACAATGTCGTCCACAAAGGTAAAATCACGCTTGCAGTTGCCGTAATTGAAAATCTGAATGGTATCGCCACGCACCAGTTTCTGTGTCGCGGAAAAATAGAACATATCGGGACGTCCCGCCGGCCCGTATACGGTAAAAAATCGCAAACCTGTGGACGGAATATTATAGAGTTTGCTGTATGCGTGAGCAAGAAGCTCATTGGATTTTTTTGTTGCGGCATAGAGTGATACGGGATTATCCACTTTATCCTCTACACTAAAAGGCACCTTTTTGTTTCCGCCGTATACCGAGGAGCTGCTTGCATAGACTAAATGCTCTACGGGATTATGACGGCAGGCTTCCAGGATATGGTAGAAGCCGATCAGGTTGCTCTCGATGTAGACGTCGGGATGGTCGATGGAATAACGCACGCCTGCCTGAGCGGCAAGATTCACAACAACAGACGGTTCGTTTTGCTCAAACAGCCTGTCAATTAAGGACTTATCCGCAATGGATCCTTTTACAAACTGCCATGTGCTGCTGCTTCCCTTTGCCGCTTTTTCAATCAGGCCAAGGCGGTAATGCTTCAGATTCACGTCATAGTAATCGTTGAGGTTGTCTACACCAATAATGGTGCTGTCGGTTGTTTCACGCAGCAGACGGAGTACAAGATTTGCTCCGATAAAACCGGCCGCGCCTGTGACGAGAATTGTTTTGTTGCTGAGTTCTACCTGTTGTTTTTTCATAGTTTTCTCCAATTAATAAATAAAAGTAATGATGAAGTGTCGGTTATAGCAATCCAAATAAATAGGGGGACAAAAAGAGGCGATGACAGTGAGGGCGTAGCGAGGCGGAGGATGACAGTGGGCTGGCGCCCACCTAGGACGACAACGAAGCTATGCATTCACTGGCGCGCAGAACTTGTCTTTTTATTTGTTGGGATTGCTATAATGTCCGGCAAGTTTTTTTATACTTTTTCTGAATTGCCCCCCGATCGCTCCCATATACTCCCGATAAAATACAATGTTGACCAGTAGTGCTATGAGCAGCACAAGCAAAGAAACTTTGGCAGCATAAAATGCCCACGATACATACGAAACAGAATTCATAGAAAACACTTTCGTAATGAGATACGAGCTGACAGCTATGGCTGCATCCGTCAAAATATACTGAACAAAAAATCTTGCCGATCGGTGAAGAATGTGATTTTGCAAGTACCACACAAAATAACAGGTATGATACACCATTGCGGCCAAAGTACCCAGTGCAGCCCCTATCAATCCGAATTTAAAGACCAGCGTCAGGGTAATGACAATATTGAGAGCTGCCGAGATATAAGCTCCGTTTTGCGTTTCCTTGAAATGTCTGGCAGCTTTTATCACCCGGAAATAGGGAACTCTAAGACATTCCGCCGCGTATGCCGAAACAAGCAGCACGCCAAACAGAGGCGCTATATAATTGGCATCCGTTACACCGTCTGTATAAACGCGGATAAAAGGGACAATGGTAATAGCTGAAATGGTAAATATCACTGTTATTCCGGTATGAACGATCCACTCCACCGCACTGAAAGTTTTGATAAGTTTTTCCGTTTCATTTTTGGCAATCATGTTTCCAAAGAGTGATTCCAATCCTGTTGCGGCTGTCATGACGATCTGTTCTACTCCGCTTGTAACATTAAAATAGACAGAATAAACCGACACATTTTCTAATGTTGAAAAAAAGGTGAGTGCCACCACATCAATATTCTTACATACAACTGCCGCCATATGCTGTGAAAATCCATTCCACTTTTGTTTGATCGGTTCCCCCGTCAGTTGGACAGATCTGTCAATTTTATAATTTTTCCTGACATATATCATTTGTCCCAGCGGACGCAATACAAACACGATAGCCGTCATCAGCTTTACCATATGGATGGGCGCTCCGAGTTTCATCATGATAACCGAAAGAAGCGTGTTTAAAACAATCGTGATCAGCTGCATGGTAAGCTGAATATATGATTTTTGATCGGCATTCAGCAAAAGCTGGTACGTCATGCCAAAAAGATATTGTGCCAGCGTACTGATGGAAATAATGAGCAGCAGCGATATCGTAAACCATGAGGAATATGCCGTATTAATCGTTACAGGAAAAGCAATACATAAAAAAACAATATAACCGATAAATATGTATGCCAGCCTCCGGAAAAACCGCTCCGATGATTTTACAATACAGCTGATCTGTTCATTGTCTTTATCTGCCAGAGGCTTATACAAATTCGCCTGAACCACAGCGCCAACGCCCATATCCAGAAGCGATATGAAGCTCAGGAAATTAGCAATGGAAGAAACCAATCCATTTACCGATGATCCATAATAAATCAGCATGTAGCGGGGGAGAATAAAGCCACATATCACTGTGACAATTTGTTTTAGTATTCCCGCGCCAGTATTCAAAATCAACTTTTTTTTCCTGCTCAAATCATTACCTCTTTTCAAAAACAGAATCATACAACGCTTTAACAGCCATCAGAAATCGTTACTCAGATGGATTTATAGAACGATTCAGCATATTAAGACAAAGCTCCCGATGCGCTTCGCAATCCATACAGTTGATGATTGCCAGCATTTCTTTCTTTCTGTACTTGATTTTTAAATACTGTTTCATGATTCTATCGCCGCTCAACCGATTGAACGCCCTGAGCAAAAAACTCGTCGATCCTGAAAAAGTTTTTAAGTACGACTTAAAAAAGTCTTGGGAAAACTCGTTGTATTTCAATGAAACAAATTCCTTCGACTGGATTTCCTTTGATCGTTTTTCAAAATCACCCATAATCGCATCTTTCTGCGTTTCATCAGCCATACGAACCGTATTGCCGTTTTTCACCAAAGAAAGATATGAAATTGAAAAGGCATCATCCAATCTGATCAGCAGGCCAGTCTGCCAGAACTCACTTGTGCTATGGTCAAACAGGAAATTGCCTTGTCCGTAAACAATCGTACCGGATGCATATTTTTCCTCACAGCCAATACAGTGACTATGCTGACAAATGACTAAATCCGCCCCCTTGTCCACCAATCTCCTGCACGTCTTTTGAAGATTGGGGGAAGGATAACGGTAGTGTTCCTTTCCACCGTGGTACAGGACGATGACAAAGTCACACTGCTGTTTCAACTGGGCAACGTGATCCAGAGAAAAAAGCGGATCAAAAGGATTCGCTCCTGCTGTTTCATCTGTTGCTATCGAAAACTCATGCTCCGCGCACGCGTACACGCCTACGCGCTTCCCCGCAAAATCAAAAATATAAGGTTGCTGCGCGTCCTCCAGTTTTTCCCCCACTCCGACATGTGCAATACCATACTTATCCAGCAACGCCGTTGTTGTATGTAATCCCTGCACACCCTGATCGAGTATATGGTTATTGGCTAATGTCAGCAAATCAACACCTGCTGCCTTATAGCCGTTAATTGTCGATGTGGGGGCCATCAGATGGGGGCCTTGCTTGTCTATCGGAGAAAATGAATCCGTTAACGGAACTTCCAGATTAAAAATACGGTACTCTGCCTTTTTGAGAACAGAACCAAGCTTTTCACCAAAAAGCGTCGAGGTATCTCCATTTTTAAAAAGCGCTCTGTTGCTTTCTGTGGGAACAAAATCTGCGCCTATTAATAAGTACATATGCACCACCCCTTTACGGCAGATGAATCCTGTCGCCTAATATCGTATTCCATTCATCAGGCGTAAACTTTCCGAATCCCGACGCCGGATAAAACGTCACTTCCCCAAAAAATAATTGTCCGTTGACCTCATAAAAATCCACTCGGCAAAACGGAATGCCGGCAGCCAGTTTTTGCGATAAGTCCTTCATTGTTTCAAAAGAAACCGGCTTGGAAACAGGCACATCCGAATTTCCAACATCCAGCGTTAACCCAACAAACGGCTGATGATTCCACGACATATCAAAGAAATCAATTTTTTCGTTTGTGCTTCGATCGGAAATCACCTGGCAATACCCCGGAACGCCTTCAAAACAGAAGAATTTATAATCTTT